>JAWWPL010000120.1:0-5222 GCA_033850605.1 Blastocatellia bacterium
CGCGATAAGCTCAACAAGTACTTAACCGAACAAGAGCGGATGCGGTTTTTGGTAGCACTCCTCAAGGAATGCGAGCTGGTAGGAATCACAGAACAAATTAAGGATTGTCGTGATCCAAGCGATAACAAATTTCTCGAACTATGCGTTTGTGGCAACGCCGACGTGCTTGTTACTGGAGATGACGATTGCTTGTGCTGAATCCGTTTCGCGGAATTGCTGTTTTGACGCCAAGAGATTTCCTCAGTTTCACTCAGCCCCCACCGCTTTCGCAGCATTAACCCTCCCGCCGGTCGAAACCTTTCCGTTTAGAGAAGCCAGCGAGTCAACAGACTTCAAGAGCCGGGCCCGTAACTCATCCACGGACATCTTCGGATTTTGAGAGAGAATCAGGGCAGCGACGCCGGCCACGAATGGCGTGGCCATCGAGGTGCCCTTCTTTTCCGTAAAGCCGTGCTCCAGCCAGGTACTCAAGATCTCTTCGCCGGGGGCGGCGATTTGTACTGACTTCGCGCCATAGCTTGAGAACGCAGCCAATTCGTCATTACGATTTGTGGCCGCCACGCTGACTATATTGCCCAGATTGTAGCTGGATGGATAATGGGGCGTCTGCTCATTGTCTGAGCCGGCATTACCTGCCGCCGCCACGAACAAAATGCCTTCGTCATAGGCTCTACGGATCACGTCCTCGAGCGCGCGAGAGTTGGTGTTCGAGCCCCAGCTGGCCGAAATGATCCGCACGTTAACGCCGGCGCGTTTGCGATCTATGACGTAATTGATCGCTTCAATCGCGTCCTTGGTCGTGCCCGCCCCGTCGCCGTCCATGAATCGCAACGGCATGATTTTCACATTCCAATTCACACCCGCGATTCCGATTCCGTTTCCCCCTTCGGCGCCGATAATGCCGGCGCAATGCGTGCCGTGACCGTTGTCATCCATCGGATCGCCGTTGTCCTCGACGACATTTAAACCATGCACGTCATCAACCGCGCCCAGATCCTCGTCCTGGTAAGCCTTGATAATCTCGGGGCGGGACCAGATGTTTCGCACGAGATCGGGATGCGTATAGTCGACTCCGCTGTCGATCACGGCGACTACGACCTGGTCGCTGCCCTTGGTTACGGCCCAGGCACGCATCGCGCTGATATCCGCTCCTGCAAGTCCGCCGTTCTCTCCGCCGTTAGCCAGTCCCCATTGTTTGAAAAACATTTCGTCATCGGCGTGCACGTGCTTGCGGCCCCGGTCTTCATGGTCCAAAGTGATTTCGCTGTTAGTTTCAGCGTATTCGACTTCAGGAAGAGATCGATATTGCGCAACCACATCGGCAGCGCTCTGGCCGTCTTCGTCTTCAATTACATCCAGACCATCGACTGATTCAATCCGATCTTCGACTTCGTCATGGAACTGTCTGGTGATGCGATCGATGATCTCCCGCGTGGTGCCCGCGCGAAAACGCACCAGCACCTCAACCTTATCTGCGTCGTCGTCTTCGTCTGAGTTACTTTCCTGATCATCTGGTTTGGATGCCGGAGCCGATACCTGCCCGCGCGAACGCTCGATAGTTTTCTTCAACTGGCGCACTCCGCCGGCCAACGCCGCAACCAGAATAAGCGCCAGAGCGATCGACAGGTGGACCCAGATGTTATTCCGCGACATGGCTAACTCTTAGTTAATGTTTGGAGTCCCGCCTTCAGGCGGCTCACCACCGACTATAAAGATTCCGACTGAAGGCGGTACTCCGAACTAGACCCTGTAATTCTCGCCGTTGAAGTTCAATAGCCTTAACTGTCGAGCAGTCGCTCGATACTCATAATTCTTATCACTGGCTTTGAGAGTAACTCGCCAGCCGGGTGTAATCATTTGCGCGCTCATCTCATCTGCCAGCGGCGCTCCCAAGGCGGCGTCGGGAAAATCAACCGGTTCGACTGATTTTACAGCGACATCGCTTTCATTGAGGCCGAGCCGTTGCGCCAAATCTCGGCGCGCCCGATCAACGACTTCATTCTGGTGTTCCGGCATGTTTGATCAGACGAAGTAACTACAATATTTGTTCCGAGAAACCTCGCCCGTGCTCAGATTTTCGAGGCCAGAGTGTCATTCGTGCGCGACTGAAAAGAGGAGCACGAGTTTACTGTAAGGCTTCGTGTGATTTCGTGGATCGTCTTTCGGATTACCTGGAAAAAAGCGATCCACGAAATTACACGAAACGCGACTAAGGAATCCTGTAAAGTCCTCTTAAGAGTTACTAAAGAGGCCTATCCGTTGGCGAACCTAAACCAGATCTCCGAAGCGATGTTGTAACAGAGCGACAACCGTGATGCCCGCGGTTTCAGCGCGCAGTGTGCGGCCACCCAGTGTGACGATTTGCCAGGCACTGTTGCGTGCGAATTCAATCTCGTTATCGGTCCAGCCGCCTTCCGGACCAACCAGAGCAATTACTTCTTTCGCTCGTGGGTCCAAACCGTTCGTAGCCTCAGCCAATGACTTACCTTCGCGCTCGGAAAACATCAGCTTCTCACCGGCGGACGCCGACAGAACACTCAAGGCTAGCGGCGCGCTAATCTCAGGTACATACGCGCGACCTGTCTGCTTGGCTGCCTCCAGTGAGATGCGCCGCCAACGGGTTAAGCGCTTTTGCACGCTGTCGACATCTCGCAGACGCACGTCTGCACGTTCGGTGTCGAGCGGCACGATGCGTTTGACGCCT
Organism: Blastocatellia bacterium; assembly: GCA_033850605.1. Lineage (GTDB taxonomy): Bacteria > Acidobacteriota > Blastocatellia > Pyrinomonadales > Pyrinomonadaceae > UBA11740. The sequence continues at coordinate 2,705 of JAWWPL010000120.1, forward strand.
AACTCGGTAGCTTTCTGGATTACCAGATCGAACTTCTCGCCTTTGAGCAAAGCGATTGCCAGGGTGAGTTCGAGGGGAGATTCAGGCCGAGCCGGCTCAACTTCAGCTATCACGCTGACCTCCGCATCAGTTCGAGTGATTGTTTGCACTGAGCATTGGAACTCACGACCAACGCCGTCAAAGACGAAAATTTCATCACCGCTTTGCAGTCGCAAAACATCGCGCGCGTGCCGTGTCTCTTCCGCGCTCAGGGTTAAGGATTTTTTATCGGCCGCGAAAGCTGCCGGCGGGGCGTAAAATCTTCGACGAGTCATGGTTTTCTATTCTCACTCTCCCTTTGGGAGAGGGTCGCGGTGAGGGCTTGAGCGAAGGTCCCTTTTATGAAACGCAGGTCGTCGTCGGTGAACACGAGTGGCGATCCAAAATACTTCCCGCCTAAGCTTCGCACCCTCACCCCAACCCACTCCCAAAGGGAGAGAGAGTTAATCAATAGACATATCAGACCACCAACGCGATCCATTCGCCGTCCTGATCAGTTTGAAAACTGTCGACGCCCAGTTCCATCAAACGCGACTGCACCAGTCCGCTCTGTTCAACGAGAATTCCGGAAAGCACCAGACGCCCGCAGGTGGCACCGAGCAAAGACGGCAGCAGATCGACTATTACCGGCGCAGTGAGATTTGCGCAGACCAGATCAGCCGAGGATGTTTGCTCACCGATCGTGCCAACCTGAAACATAATTCGATCGCCGACGCCATTCAGCCGGGCATTCTCGCGCGCAATTCCAACCGCTTCACCGTCGGTGTCGACCGCTTCGACCCGGGCCTCGGGAAACATTTTCGCGGCCGCAATCGCCAGAATGCCCGTGCCGGTGCCGACATCGAGAAAGCTGCTGTCAGCGTGAAAATATTTTTCGATCGCTTTCAGACACAGACGCGTCGTTTCGTGTGTGCCGGTGCCAAAGGCCATGCCCGGCTCGATACGAATGATAATGCGGTCTTTGGCGGACCCGGTCGCTACCGCTCCCGGTACTGACTCAATCCATGGGGGCGCAACAATGAAACGACCAACCTCGACCGGCTGCCAGTCTTTCTTCCATTCCGCCAGCCAATCGCGATCAGGAACTTCGCGAATTGTTAGATCGATTAACGATGACGTTTCAAGATTGTAGATTCGCTGCGCATCAAGCAAAGCCGCGCGCACAAACGCTATTGCCGGCGACGTTTCGAAATAGCCACTTACGATCACGTTTGCGCCGCTTTCATTCGTCTCAGTTCCCTGGGCGCCCGCCTCCATCAAGCCATACTCAATAGCTTCGCAAGCTTCGCGCACCGCCGTCGCATCAACGGCTTGCCAACTCTTTGCGGAACCGGTCACTGCTTGATTCCCATTTCATCCAGCAGGTGGGCGCGCTCGCGCCAGTCTTTTTCGACCTTCACGAACAGTTCCAGGTGACACGGATGGCCGAGCAGGTTTTCAATGTCGTGACGCGCGCGGATGCCAATCTCTTTCAGCCGCTGCGCTCCATGGCCGATAACGATTTTTTTCTGCGAGTCCCGCTCGACAAAGATCGTGCAGTAGATGCGCGCATAGTCTTCGCGTATCTCTTCAAAGCGTTCGGTCACCACCGCGGTCACGTAAGGAATTTCCTCGCCCGTAGTCTCGAGTATCTTTTCGCGCACGATTTCCGCCGCCAGCGCGCGCATCGGCTGGTCGGTCAGTTCATCCGGGGAAAAGAGCGGCGGACCTTCCGGCAAGTGCTTCGTCATCTCAGTCAGCAAGTCCTCAATTTGATCACCCTTCAAAGCCGAGATGGGCACAACCGATTGCCATTCATGCTCGCTTTGATACCACTCGATCAGCGGAAGCAGTTGTGATTTATCTTTTACCTTGTCGGTCTTGTTGAGCAGCAGCAGTGCGGGCTTTTCCGACTGTTTGACCAAATCGAGCACGAAGCGATCGCCATTGCCGGTGGCCGCCGAAGCGTCACGCATGAGACAAACCAGATCGACGCCCATCAAAGCGTCATGGACGGCGGTCATCATCCGGCGATTGAGTTCATACCCCGGCTTATGCACGCCCGGTGTATCAACCAGAACTATTTGTCCTTCGGGCCGCGTGACGATACCGAGAATTTTGAAGCGGGTCGTTTGGGGCTTGTTTGAAACAGCCGCGATCTTTTCGCCCACCAGCCGGTTGAGCAGGGTTGACTTGCCGGCGTTCGGCCGGCCGATAAAGGCCACGTGACCGGCGCGATGGCTGAGGAGATTATTCGTTTGGTTCTGTGACATCCGTTGGAATTACGATTTCTTCGGGCGGGACAATGACGACTTTACCATTTTTCCAGGTGGCAATGGGATTGCCGAGACGTTTGTGCATTAGCAAGGCATGATTGACGGCGCGTTGTAGGACTTTCTCGATGTCCTTGCCGTGGTCGAGGAACAGACGCTGGGTCAATTTAATCTCAGTACTCATTTAGACATCCCTTGAAATCGCCTCCAGAGGTCAGTGTGAATAA
>JAWWPL010000252.1:0-13928 GCA_033850605.1 Blastocatellia bacterium
GAGGGGCCAGTCGTCACCGGAGCGTTGACTGCTAAATCGATTCTGGTGGTGGATGATTCGCGCGAAACTACGGAAATGCTGACCACGCTGCTGAAGACTGAAGGTGCGCGGGTGGCGTCGGCGCGCAATGGGGAAGATGCTCTGCGGCTGGTTCGCGAAAACAACTTCGACCTGGTCATCTCTGACATCTCGATGCCGGCGATGGACGGTTATCAACTACTCCAGGAGATCAGAGCTATATCAACAGCGAAGAAAGTGCCCGCGCTTGCCCTGACGGGATACGGGCGTTCGGCGGACATCGAACGCGCCCGCGCCGCGGGATTCGCGCAGCATCTCACCAAACCACTGGACATCGCTCGCCTGTTGGAAATTGTTCGCGAATTGACGGAAGGCAACGGATTTTAGGACTGGGGGCTTGAACGAGTGGCACGGGCCCGTGGATCACGCGCAAGATGGGCGTGCCACAAACTGACTCACTGGCGCCTCTAGTTCAAGGCTTCTGGGGTCTCCTTACCGGCGGCACGGCTTTGGGAATGTCGCCGTCGTCGAGATTGAGCTGCTGGCTGTTCTCCTGTCCTTTCAATTTGGGAGCGCCGCGCAGGCCCGGGGGAATTTTCGGTGCGGATATCTTTACCGTCGCCAGGGATTCGCTGCGTCGCAGGATCGTGCCGCCGCGGCCGGCCACCCAGGCATTCGCGCCACCGCGATAAGCGACCGCGAACAACGGCGAACTGGTAATAGTCGGCTGCGTTTCCCAGGTTAACCCGCCGTCCCGCGACGCCAGTACACGGCCCTGGTCGCCGGCAATCAGAATGTCATCGCGTGAGGCGACTGAGATGGCAAACAGGTTCGTCTTCACACTGCTCTCCTGATCTTTCCAGGTGAGCCCGCCATCTTCAGTGCGCAGAATGATTCCCTTTTCGCCGACTGCAAAGCCGCGCAGTTTGTCGGCAAAGGCCACCGCGTACAACCACTCTCGCAAATTATGAGCAATGTCTTTCCATGTTTCCCCGCCATCTTCAGTGCGCAGGATGGTCCCGCCTGAACCGACCGCGATGCCGTGGTTTTCATCGAGAAAGCGAACGTCTTCCAGCCACGCTTTCGTTCCGGAAGGGACCAGCCGCCATGCGTTGCCGCCGTCTTCGGTCTTGAGAATGTTGCCGCGCGCCCCGACGGCCCAACCCAGCCTTTCAGAAACAAAAAAGGCCCCCAACAGTTCCTGATCCACAGGCGTTCGTTGCGGCTGCCAGACGGCGCCGCCATTGTTCGTATGCAGAATCGTGCCCTTTTCGCCGACGGCCCAGCCGCGGTTTTCGTCGAAGAAAGTGACCGCATCCAGACGCACGGTCGTGCCCGAAGGCCGCAGCGTCCAAAGCTTGCCTCCCGATCTGGTTTCAAGAATTTTTCCGTGCTGCCCGACGGCCCAGCCACGCGAATTGTCGACAAAGAAAATGTCGGCCAGATCGTCGCGCCCGCCGTCAGTCAGACGCTGCCATCCGATACCGCCATCATCGGTGCGCAGCACCAGCCCATCGCCACCGGCGGTCCAGCCGGTGTTTTCGTCAGCAAAGAAAACCGTCACCAGACGCGGACTGGTTCTGACACTGGTCGGTAACCAGAGCCGGCCGCCGTTGGCGGTGCTCAACACGACTCCGTTGTCGCCGGAGATCCAACCATGTTGCTCGTCGGAAAAAAAGACCGCGAGCAAGTCAACGGTCATCAAGGTGTCAACCGGTTCCCACGTCAGACCCGCGTCGTTACTCGAGATGACCCGCCCGCCGTAGCCCACCGCAATCGCGCGTTTGGGGGTGATGAAAGTAACTCCGGTGAAAGGGAGCGAGCCCAGCTTCACGGCTTCTTTCCAATGATGCCCGCCGTCAATCGTGCGCAGCACCGTGCCGCGATCGCCGGTAGCAAGGCCGATGTTTTTATTGGCAAAGGAAACTGAGTAGAGATGTACGCGCGTGGAACTCTTCTGCGTGGTCCACGTCACTCCGCCATCGGCCGTCGCAATGATGCAACCATAAGTTCCCACTGCCCACCCGTGCATGGGACTGTCGGAGGCGAAGGTTACCGAGTAGAGATGATCCTTCGTAGGCGTCGCGACTTCAATCCATTTCTCTCCGGCGTTTTTCGTCAGCGCCACCGTGCCGCGCGCGCCGACAATGACGGCGCGCTTGGGATCCTGCACAAACAGTCCATTGAGGCCGGCTATGATCCGCGTGTGCTGGCTCTCCCACTGAAACCCGCCGTCGCTGGTGTATAGAATTACGCCGTCGGCGCCGACGGCCCAACCATGACGTTTGTCGCTTGCGAAACGAATCGCGCTAATGGCGTTACCTTGTGGGCGAGGGTTCTGCCATTCCCATCCGCGATCGCCTGTTTGCGCGAAGACTGATGTCGCGCTGACGATTGACACGAAGGTGATTAGCGCGGCAAGACAGCTCGGGACAAGAAGAGTTTTTGCGGCCTTGCCCCAGCACAATGCGATAAGGCTATGTCTTATCAGACCAGCTAAGACCTCAAAGGTAAAACTACGCCTTCCCTGCGCCGCCGCCGAGAGAAAGCGTGGCCCGCGTTGAAGAACTGACGTTGTAGACTCTATTAACACGTGCTCTCGTTTTGAGAAGTGATGCCCCGGTTTGTTTGTGGGCTGATTATAGATTTGTGAAAGCAGGAAAGCGAGGAAGGGTACTGCATCGACGCTTATGAGGTCTGCGCCGGGAGCGGTAAGGAGCGCGGACATCTTGTCCGCCTGAGCGCGCAGCGCGAACTTCTTCGAAAAAAAACCCTATAGGGGGGAAGCTGGAGCGGGCTGCGCCCGCTGGCGGACAGGATGTCCGCGCTCCTCCCGGACCTCATGACCGCGCAGGGTTGTTGTGTTTAAAATAGTTCCGGTCTTTCTTCAGGCTCTTCCAGCTCAGTCACTCCCACGCGATCCACCGCATCCTGCAAAACGCTGGGTTCGACATGGCCCAGGGCGGCGATTTTGCGCGCGGCGCGATCGGCGGCTTCCTGAATCACGTGGCCGGCGTGACCCTGCTCCCAGTTCCACTCGACCTGATGGCGGGCCGCGGCATTATCCAGACGCTTCCACCATTCGTGATTTGTCTTGCGGCGAAACCGGCCGCACATCGTCTCAACCACGTAACGCGAGTCAGTGAAGAGACGGACGACGCACGGCTCGGTTAATGCCTCGAGGCCGAGCGCGGCGGCGGCTATTTCGGCCTGCTGGTTGGTAGCTTTGCCGAGATAGGTTCCGAATGCGCGCCACAGTCCGCGAAACCCGAGCATCGCTACCGCCGCGGCGCGAGTTTCCTCGCGCCCGTTGCCGAGGCTCGAACCGTCACAATAAATAGTGACAGGCTTCGTAGGTTTGCGGTTGGGGTTGGTATCGGTCACGCGTAGGCTTTTAAAGATCGGCGATGGTCAGTTTTGTGTCTGCATTCTTCCAGGCGGTTTCAAATTCCCGTTGCGCAGCCGCGCTATTTTTCTTTTGGGCCTTCAGACTCTCCATCAATCCGAACAGAGAACGTCCGCTCCGTTTGTTTCTGTCCAGGTCGTTGCGAAACAATTCTGCCGCGCCCGCGTAGTTTCCCATGCGCAGCAAAAAACCGCCCAGCGATTCGCGCACCAACTGCGATGATTTTGGCGTGTAGACAAGCGCGCGCCTGGGGTTACATTTCGGCCAATAGCCAGACTGCACCAGTACCTCCCCACCCGGTCATGTTGATTTCAATGACCTATCGAGTATAAAGTTACTCATCTGCGAACACGCGTCTATTGTTGTTGACGAAGTTTCTCGCGTCAACTCTCCCGTAGATACGCCGAGCCCGGCCGGGATATTATCAACTTAGCTATTCTCATTAACCGTCGCAAGCTCCTTTGCCGTGGAGCACTCTCATGCATGCTGCTTCTCAGCAGTAGCGTCCAGCATTTCTCAACCACGCACATCAGTCGGGCCCCGAACCGAACTGCCAACAGCAAACGTCCTTTCAGGATGCTCGTTCTGGGCGATTCAGTGATGTGGGGGCAAGGCCTCTCCGACGAACATAAATTCTCTTACTTACTGCGCCAATGGATCTGCGAACAACGAAATAACCGCAGCTGTCCGGATCAGGAAGACGTGCAAATTCATGTTGAAGCTCACTCTGGGGCCCTGATCGCAAAACCCGAAAAGGATAATCAGAAGAAGGAAGAAGATCGGTTTACCCGTAACGTTGCGCCAGTCAGGTACCCGGGTGAAGTCAACAACTACTATCCCACCGTCTGGGGTCAGGTCGACCTGGCGCGGCGCTACTATGCGGACAACTCGATTCCCCCCGAGGACGTCGATCTGATTCTGGTTAATGGCGGAATCAATGATATGGGCGCCCTGCGAATTCTTGCGCCCAAACTTCTGGGATTCCTTGCCGGCAACATCAACGACTTCGCCAAAAAGTATTGCGAAGATGATATGAAACTCCTGCTCGACAAGATCGCGAACACCTTCCCCCGTGCCAGGATCGTCGTGCCCGGTTATTTCCCGCTCGTTTCTCTCCAGACTCCGGAGAACTTCCTCATGGACACGATAGGATTTTTGTTTCTCGGTAAGAAAGAGAAAGCGACTGAGGAAGAAGCGGCCAGCCCTCGGAATGAAGTTGCCGTGGCCCAGAAACCGAGCAAATCTCTGGTACACATGGCAAACCGATCGAGGGATTGGACCGTCGCCTCAAATGCCGCACTGGCAGCGGCCGTCAAAAGCTTCAACAGCAGTCGCGCTGCGATGCCCGCCGCTGGAAATAATTCCTCGGCGCCTGCAGATCCATTCGCGCGGGCTATATTCGTGCCCGTCCTGTTCACTGACGACAATGCTTATGCGGCGAAGAGCGCGCTGCTCTGGAAACTGGTTCGCAGGAGTCCAGACGCCGTGTTGGAGTGTGCTGATACGAATCGCCTCAAGGACCTGATAGCCAATGACGAGCTGCAAACCAAACGCGGGTGCATGTGTGCTGAGGCGGGAAAGAAAAACGATATCATCTGCCTGCGCGGAGGCGCGTTTCACCCCAATGTACAGGGCGCAGAGTTATATTTCCGATCCATCAGCAACGAACTAGAGCGAATCTGGCCAACTTCCGGATGGGCCACTAAATGATGTGGAGCGCGGACATCCTGTCCGCCTGAGCGCGTAGCGCGAACTCTTTCAAAAATTTTTATAGGCGGGAAAAGTGGAGCGGGCTGCGCCCGCTGGCGGACAGGATGTCCGCGCTCCCCACTGCTTCCTTAGCGCGCAGAATGTTGGATGACAAGCAAGAGGGGGCGTATTATTCCGATCGATGCTTAACGCGGGAACCCTTACATTCGAGGAGTTTGCCATGCGCGAACAATTGCCCCTGGCGACAATCCACGACGCGGTGCTCGAGTTCTTGCGCGGTCGCGACGATGCTGTTGTGTTCGGGGCCCAGGCCGTTAACGCCTATGTGGGTGAAGCGCGCATGAGCCAGGACATCGATCTAATTTCCACGCGCGCAGTCGAACTCGCTGAAGAGTTGCGCCAACATTTAAGCGAGCGTTTTCACATTGCCGTTCGCGTGTGCGTGATTGGCGCCGGCAAAGGGTATCGACTGTTTCAGATTCAGAAACCGCGCAATCGTCATCTGGTTGATCTGCGCCCGGCGGAATCTCTACCGCGCGCCGAACGAATCGAAGACGTGCTGGTGATGTCTCCGCCGGAACTGATCGCGCACAAAGTGATTTCATATCACGCGCGCCGCGGACAGCCGAAGGCCGGAACCGACTGGCGCGATCTGGCGATGCTGCTTTTGACTTTCCGAGAGTTGAAAGAGGAACAGGGCGCGGTTAGCGAAGCGTTAAGATCGATGAAGGCGGGCGACGAGGTAGTGAAAACCTGGAGTGAATTGGTAGCGCAAGAGATTGCCGAGCCTGAGGAGGACGGCGAGTTCGAGTAATGATTCCCATACCTGAGGCTGGCTCGTTTCCAAAGCCACCACGAACCCTATTACCTTCACTAAATGACCATCATAGGAAGCGGCCAGAGATCTCTTGGGATTCACTCGTTAACCTTCAGCACCGCCAAAAACGCATATTGCGTTGTCTCCCCGCGCCCGACTCTTTTCATGCGCTCTCGAGAAAATTAGGTGGCGCGTAGAATCCACGTTTGCGCAAAGGTTCCGGAGCTTGGAGCTCGCACAACGTCCTTAAGCGTTTCATCGTCGCAGCCGCTTTTACCAAATATATTGGTTCCGGCACGGCACCTATTTCCTGCGTCCAAGCGGGCGGTTCTTGATGTAATCGCTCGGCGAAGAGTTCAATTAGGGCGGCTGCGGCAGCAAGGGTCTTGAAGTCAACCGCGACGGGTTGCGGAAAGTCTTTTAGCCTCGGATGCTCGCGTAACAAGTTCTGCGTCAGACTTCGGAGCGAGAGAGCGTCCTGTTTGATGGCTACTTCGGCTAGTTGCTCAATTCTTACCACTTCGGGCCTCCCACAAATCGGCGTAGGCGTACCGCGCTTTGAGTTCATTGCCTGGAATTAGATAAGGTTCGACTTCCCGCCAAATCTCATCGCGAACGCCGTTCATCTCTTCAAGTAATCGAGAGGCGTCGGTTATATCGACATCGTCATGCCATGTCTTGAAGCGGGCTGCGTTTGGAAGTATATGCGGGTATTAATCGTTCCAACAATGAATTGAGGGCCTGCTCGCTACTCATTCACCTTCAACACCGCCAGAAACGCTTCCTGCGGAATCTCCACCCGCCCAACTTTCTTCATCCGCTTCTTGCCTTCCTTTTGTTTCTCGAGCAGTTTGCGTTTGCGCGAGATGTCGCCGCCGTAGCACTTCGCAGTCACGTTCTTGCCCATCGCCTTTACTGTCTCACGTGCAATTATTTTCGCGCCGATAGCTGCCTGGATGGGTACTTCGAAAAGCTGGCGCGGGATCAGTTCCTTCATCTTGGTTGCCAGGGCCCGGCCTTTCGCGGCCGCCGTGTCGCGGTGCAGGACCAGGGAGAGCGCGTCAACCGGCTCGCCGGCAACCAGGACATCGAGCTTGACCAGATCGCTTTCCCAATAACCCGCCAGGTGATAGTCGAGCGAAGCGTATCCGCGCGAAGTTGACTTCAATCGATCATAAAAATCCAGGACGATCTCGTTGAGCGGCAATTCATACGTCAGCATCACACGACTGGACGTGATGTATTCAAAGCCCTTCTGCTGTCCACGCTTTTCTTCCAGCAATGCCAGGATTCCGCCCAGATGTTCTTCGGGAGTAAGGATTGTCGCCCGGATGGCCGGCTCTTCAATCTTTACGATGCGGCCGGGATCGGGCATTTTTGCGGGCGAGTCGATTTCCGTTACCTTGCCGTCGGTCGTCGTCACCACATAACGCACGCCCGGCGCCGTGGTGATCAGATCGAGATTGAACTCGCGCTCCAGGCGCTCCTGCACGATCTCCATGTGCAGCAAACCGAGAAAGCCGCAACGAAATCCGAAACCAAGCGCGGTGGAGGATTCCGGCTCGTAAAAGAACGAAGCGTCGTTCAGACGCAGCTTGTCCATCGCATCGCGCAGCTCTTCATACTGGTTTGTGTCCACGGGATAGAGTCCCGCAAAAACCATCGGCTTGATTTCCTGGTAACCGGGAAACGGCTCCTTTGTTGGTCGAGCTGCTTCGGTGACCGTGTCGCCAATTTGCACGTCTGCGACGGTCTTGATCGACGCGGTGAGAAAGCCGACTTCGCCCACACTCAGTTGATCGATCGGCGTTGGCCCGGGACGATTTACGCCCAGCGTTTCCACCTGGTAATCGCGGCCGGCGTTGAAAAAGCGAATCTTCATGCCCGGTCGAATCGTGCCATCGATCACACGAAACAGCACGATTACGCCACGGTACGAGTCATACCACGAGTCAAAGATCAGGGCCTTGAGCGGCGCGGTCGGGTCGCCCTGCGGCGGCGGCACGTCGCGCACGATCGCTTCCAGAACTTCCGCCACTCCGACACCGGTTTTGGCGCTGGTGAGAATCGCGTTGTGGGTTTCCAGGCCGATGAAGTGCTCGATCTGTTCGATGGCTTTTTCCGGCTCGGCCCCGGGCAGATCGATCTTATTGATTACCGGGATAAGCTCGAGATTATTCTCCAGCGCAAGATAAGTATTGGCCAGCGTCTGCGCCTCGACGCCCTGCGAAGCATCGACGATCAACAAGGCTCCTTCGCAGGCTGAGAGTGAACGCGAAACTTCGTAAGAGAAATCAACGTGTCCCGGCGTGTCGATCAAGTTCAGGATGTACTGTTGGCCATCCTGCGCTTTGTAGTCCAGCCGCACGGCGTGCGCTTTGATCGTAATGCCGCGCTCGCGCTCGAGATCCATGTCGTCGAGTATCTGCGCAGACATGTCGCGCCCCGTCACGGCGCCGGTTAGCTCGAGCAAACGATCGGCGAGCGTCGATTTGCCATGATCGATGTGCGCGATGATCGAAAAATTTCTAATGCGGGATGGATCCATGCGGTTGTCAGTCGTCAGTTGCCGATAGTTAGTTAATGGGAAGGAAGAGAAATTTGCAACTGAGGACCGCGGAATCACGCGCCCATTGCGCCGTGGGTGGGATCAGAACAGGTGATAGTTGTATTGGAGTTCGAACCACATCGACCCCGGATGGCCGTCTTTGATTGCGGGTTCGAACTTAATCTTTTGCGCGACCTCGATCGAGCGATCTATGAGTCCATCAGACAATCCCGAAATAACATGGATGTTTGTTACTCGACCAATAGCCTGGCCCTTTTCATGTGTCTTGCCCTGCTCGGCATTATTAATATGCGGACGGCGTTCACGTGCTAACCAACCTAAAGTTCTTCGCGATGACGCGGAATTTTCAATCGTCAATATGTTCGTTGACGTAAGCGCGCCCTTTTTCGGGCGTGTTGTACTGACCAATCCAATCCGTGTTTTTGAAGATCCAGACCAGGTGGTCTTTCATGAACTCGGCGTATTTATCGTTAGGGGTGTCGTCAGCATCAACCAATCCGAGTTTTTTGTTGACCTTCTTCAGTAGTTCGTTGTCGCGTGCAACGCTGGCCGCCTGAAATAACCTATGGCGATTGTCATCAGACAGCGACGACGAACTGCCGGGTGTAGAGCTGGGCGAGTTTGAATTGCGATTCGAGCTTTGGTTCGAATTGTAATTAGCATTATCAGGTACGGGAGTTTTCTGATATCGCCAATAGACGACGCCGGCCGCGATAACTACCACGATTAGGCCGAGACATCCTGCGCCGCCACATCCGGCGCCGATCATTTGATTTCTGGTCATGGTGCTAACTGGTTCCTGTGATGCGGGGCACTAGCCCCCATTGGTGCAACTCTGAGCCCTCCCTGATGGTCGGGCTAGTGCCCCGGAGCCAGGGTACGAACTCAAAGGTCTTCGATAACATTATCGATCTGCGCGCGCTGCAGTTTCCCGCTGTAGTCGACGTAAATCGATTTCCATTCTGAGAAGATGTCCAGCACCTGCGTGCCGGCTTCGCGATGGCCGTTGCCGGTGGCTTTGGTGCCGCCAAAGGGCAGATGAACCTCCGCGCCGATAGTCGAAGAGTTGACATAGAAGATGCCGGTGTAAGTTTCGTTCATCGCGTGGAACGCGCGGTTCACATCCTGAGTGTAGATGGCCGCGGAGAGGCCATAGCGCACGCCATTCGCGATCTCGATGGCTTCATCCAGAGAATCTGTGGGAATCACCGAGGTCACTGGGCCAAAAATCTCTTCCTGAGCGACGCGCATGTCGGGACTCACATCGGTGAAGACCGTGGGCTCGATGAAGAAGCCGTGCCCGTACTCGCCTTTGGTCAGGTGGTGTCCACCGCAAGCGAGGGTGGCGCCGTCTTCGTGTTGGCCGATGTCGATATAGCCCATGATCTTGTGCACAGCTTCAGAGTTGATCACCGGGCCCACTTCGACTTTCGGGTCGGCCCCGTTACCGACGCGCAGGGCTTTGGCGCGCTCAACCAGTTTCTTTGTAAACTGCCGGTAGACTTTCTTGTGCACGATCAAACGCGACGACGCGGTACAGCGTTGGCCCGAAGTGCCAAAGGCGCCCCAGACCGCGCCCTCGATCGCATTGTCGACGTCGGCGTCATCCAACACGATGATCGCGTTCTTGCCGCCCATCTCAAGTGAGCAGATCGCATTGCGTTCAGCGCACGCCGACGCTACCGATCGGCCGGTGTCGGTTGAGCCGGTGAACGAAATCAAACGCAGCGACGGATGCGCTGTGATTCCCGCGCCCACAGTTTCGCCATAACCCGTTACCAAATTGACGACTCCTGGTGGTATTCCGGCTTCTTCGCAGGCCCTCACCAGATTGTAAGTTGAGAGCGGCGTGTCTTCCGCGGGCTTGATGACGACGGTGTTGCCGCAAACCAGAGCCGGGATCATCTTCCAGGAAGGAATCGCCATCGGGAAATTCCATGGAGTGATCAAACCGCAGGACCCGATCGGTTGCCGCACGCACATGGCAAACTTGTTGGGCATCTCAGCCGGAGTGGTAAATCCGTGCAGACGCCGCCCTTCGCCGGCGGCGTAGTAGGTGCAATCGATCGCTTCCTGAACATCGCCACCCGCCTCTTTCAAAACCTTGCCCATTTCGCGGGTCATGTCCGCGGTGTACTTTTCTTTATCGCGGATCAGGATCTCGCCTACGCGAAACAGAATTTCAGCACGGCGGGGCGCGGGTGTTCGCCGCCAGCCGTCGAAGGCAGCGGCCGCCGCTGAGACGGCAGCACTGACGTCGTCGCTGATTGAGAGCGGAAATCGACCAAGCAGGTCGCGGGTATCGGCGGGGTTCCGGTTCTCAAGCCACTGGCCGCTCTTGCTCGGGACCCACCGGCCGCCGATAAAGTTGTGGTAGGTCTTGCTGCGAGCGCGTTTCGTGGCGCGAGCCGCCGATCGGGATTTTTTTGCCAGAGCCTTTTTTGCTTGAGCCATTTGATGGAAACCCGAAGGGCAGACGAAGTAGTACAGGCTGCCAGCCTGTACTTCGCGGGCAAAACACAGGCTGGCAGCCTGTGGTACTTCACCCCAAGTGCCCTTATTGATAGGTGAACTGCACAATCCGCTGGGCCAAGCGGTTGAACTTTCGGTCGAAATGCGTAAGGTTAAGAACGATTGCGTCGCCCGGCTTTACGGATTCGACGACGCGCTGGAAATCAGCCAGCGTCGCCACCGGCACACGATTGATGCGAGTGACCACCTCGCCGACAAAAATTTCATTTGGCCGGACGTCCGCGGCCAATCCACTCGGATCGACTTCCTTCACGTAGAGTCCTTTCACCCCCGCCAGATGCTTCTCGGTAATCAGTTGCGAAGTGAGTTCGCCCAGCGTCAAACCGATGCGCCCGCTATTGGTCTTGACGTTTTCAGGCTTATCCTTCGCGCCGTTGATTTCGACATCGCCCGGCGAAAGATCCTGACGTTCGGCCAGCGTTACACTAACCGTGTGGCGGTCAAGCTTGCCGTCGACATCACGCAGATAAGCGAGCGTCGCTGTCTGGCCCACCGCGGTAGCGGCGACCTTGGCGATCAGATCGTTCGAATCCTGAACGGGCTGGCCATTAAACTCGATAATCACATCGTTGGTCTGCAGACCCGCCTTCATCGCGGGCGTGGCCGGCGTTTCCTGTGGCACGTCAGCGACGATGGCGCCGCGGACTTCCGGCAGCCTGTAAACGCGAGCAAATTCTGCCCGCACGGCTTCGACCGAAACACCCAAAAAGCCCCGCTTGACTCTGCCACCCGTCAGGATCTGTTGACAGACAAACTTCGCTTCGTTGGAAGGCAGGGCAAAACCAATACCGTTGTAATCTCCGGTCAGGGTCGCAATCTGCGAGTTCACTCCAATCGCTTCGCCGTGCATGTTTACCAGCGGGCCGCCGCTGTTACCGCGATTGATCGCCGCGTCTGTTTGCAGGAAGCGTTGAAAGCTGGTGAAAGTCTGCGAGTCGCGCTCTTTCTTTGAAATAATTCCCGCAGTCACCGTCTGATCCAGGCCGAACGGCGAGCCAATCGCCAGCACCCAATCGCCTACCTGGGCTGCATTTGAATCTCCAAACTTCATCACCGGCAGATCGTGCGGAGCGTCAATCTTGATAATTGCCAGGTCGGTTTCCTTATCTATGCCGATTACCTTGCCGCGAAATCGTTCTCCCGTCAGCAGACCAATCGTGATCCGCGTGGCGCCGTCGATCACGTGGTTGTTGGTCAGGATATAGCCCTTCGGATCGATGATGAATCCGCTGCCTACTCCACGCGTCGGCCGCGGTTGCGGACGGCGCAGCATGTCGTAAAACGGATTACTCTGATTACGTTCAGATTTGTCTTCGTTATCGCTTTCCGCAATGTCGGATGAAACCTGCATTGTGTCGATGTTGACCACGGCGGGCTCAACGCGGCTGGCGATTTCCACAAACGAAGCCGAGAGCGCTTCCGGCGCCCGCGCAGCGGATTGCGGCCCGTCCTGAGCTACTGCGGGGCGGCCCGCCAGGATTGCTCCAATACCGATGCCGGCCAGCACGCAGACAACGGCCATCACCGCGATCCACACGCGCAGTTTCCGCAGAATTGTCATTTCGGCTTCAGTAGTTTGTTTGAAAGACTCGAACATGATTCACCGCCTTAGAAAATCTTTGATCCGCGTTTCTCTCAGAGAGCCCACGCTTTGTCCAATCTGAGGGGAAGCAGGTTTTGGCAGTATAGCGAAAGGTACGGGGAAAAACTAGAAGTCCAGGGTAGCGCAAGCTGCCAGCTTGCGCAGCCTGACGACATGCGCCCCGAGCACTCCTTCGAACAACTCTCAAGGGCGCAATAAGACTTTCAGCAAACCCGGTTCCGAGGCTCGCCCAATCGCGCGTACCCCGTCCGCGAGCGGATGCTCTTCGCTAATCAGGCTTTCGACATCAACCGCCTTTGCTTTTAGCAGTTCCAGCGCCGGCGCGAACCGGCCGCAGCGCGACCCCACAACGCTGATTTCATCAACTACTATGCGGGCCACGTGCAAATCTGTGGTCCCTTGAAAAGTGGATTTCAGCACGAGAGTGCCGCGTGAACGCACCAGATTCAAAGCGAGGTCGAATCCGGTCGCCGAGCCGGAAGCCTCGACAACCACGTCGAACTGGCGCGAGCCCAGCTGTTCGCTCGTAATCGTTTCGATGCCGCGGCGGGCGGCGATTTGCAGCTTGGTCGGATGTTTTCCCACCAAAGTAACAGCAGCCCCGGTAGTCGCCAGCACTTGCGCGCAAAGCAAACCAAGTTTGCCGTCACCGATCACGGCCACGCTCGTGTCCCCGGCAATCCCGACGCGTTCGAGAATTCCACAGGCTGCTGAGAGGGGTTCTGTAAACACCGCGCGCTCGTCTGAAATTTCCTCGGGCACCGGCAGCAGGTTTGCGACTGGCACTCGCAAAAATTCTGCGTGCGCGCCATCGCGGCCGACGA
The DNA here is from genome assembly GCA_033850605.1 of Blastocatellia bacterium. Classification (GTDB taxonomy): domain Bacteria; phylum Acidobacteriota; class Blastocatellia; order Pyrinomonadales; family Pyrinomonadaceae; genus UBA11740. The sequence continues at coordinate 13,480 of JAWWPL010000252.1, forward strand.
TGCCGAGCACTGTGCGCTTTTCACAATGGCGCGGATCGCCGCTGCGACACAGCTCGCAACTGCCGCAACCGGCGTTGATCTCACCGACAACCCGTTGGCCCGGTGTCAGAAGCCCGCGCGTTAGCAAGGGCTCGCTGTGGTGTGCCCTCCCTGACGGTCGGCCTACTGCCCCAGACTGCGGCAGCTCTTCGATGACGCCCACGAACTCGTGGCCGATCGTTCCCTGGAAGCCGGCATAGCCACGTGTAATCTCGAGGTCGGTATTGCAAATTCCTGACAACGTAACGCGCACCAGGGCGTCGCCATCGGCCTCGGGTCTGGCAATCTCCTTCACTGAGAGCTCTTGGTTTTCGTAGCGCAGGGCTTTCATTATCTTCGACTAAGAGGGCGGGGCATTAGCCCGACCGTAAGGGAGGGCTCACTTTTCCTGATGGGGAGCCCTCCCTTAC
>JAWWPL010000255.1:0-5641 GCA_033850605.1 Blastocatellia bacterium
ATTGTCGCGTCTCAGGGCGGATTGGTTGAGTTGCGGACATCTGGCAAGGCGAAAGCCGTTGCGGCTGGAACTTCAGAATCAGCTGGAACTCCGCAGCCTGGAACCCGCTGCACACGCCTGACCAAAGCGGACAGCTTCGGCCACCTGAGTGGTGGTGCCCTGGCTGCCCTGCTACTGGCTGCCGGTGGTGCTGTTGCCGCCGCGATTCTCGCGACAACACACAACAATGACTTGAACTTCGGTGGCTCGGTTACCGTGGTCAGTCCGACTAAATAATAAGTTAGAGCCGATTTCGGCCAATGGCGCGCACCTAGCGCGTCTCTTGAGTACAAGTTTGCGGGTCACGCGTCAATGGCGCGCGTGACCCGCAAATTTTGGTTATTAGGCAGAATTAGGAAGAATACTGACCAAGTAAGAGCAAGCGAATGCACATTGCCGTAATTGGCTCCGGTTATGTGGGACTTGTAACCGGAGCATGTTTTGCCGAGTTCGGAGTGGATGTTACCTGCGTCGACGTGGACGCTGAAAAGATAGCTCAACTCGCTGCTGGAAAGACTACAATCTACGAGCCAGGGCTTGACCAGCTCGTCAAGAAAAACCTGCAAGCCGGAAGGCTTCGGTTTACGACCGATAGCCCCAGTGCCATTCAGCAATCCCTTGTGATCTTCCTCGCCGTTGGTACCCCGCCAAGCCCGGACGGATCGGCTGACCTTTCTTACGTCGAAGACGCTGCGCGAAAAATCGCTGAACACATCGATAGCTACAAAGTTGTAGTCACCAAATCAACCGTTCCCGTTGGGACCGGTAAGCACCTGGCTGCGCTGATCCGCAAGCATCAGCCGCGACCTGTCGAGTTCAGCGTTGTTTCCAATCCGGAGTTCTTGCGTGAGGGCGCGGCAATCAGTGATTTCATGCGTCCGGATCGTGTCGTGATTGGGAGTGCCGATCAGGAAGCGATCGCGATCATGCGTGATCTCTACCGGCCTCTCTACTTGATTGAAACCCCGTTTGTAATTACTTCGCTTGAAGGCGCGGAACTCATCAAGTACGCGGCTAACGCATTTCTAGCTACGAAGATATCTTTTATCAACGAGATTGCGACTCTTTGTGAAAAAGTCGGTTGTGACGTTCACGAAGTGGCTCGCGCAATCGGCATGGATCGACGAATCGGCAGCAAATTTCTTCATGCCGGACCTGGGTTTGGGGGATCTTGCTTTCCCAAAGATACTCTCGCCTTAGCCGCAATTGCGCGCCAGTACTCCTCTCCCAGCCGAATAGTCGACGCCGTGATTGAAGTCAACCATCAGCAGCGATTGTCGATGGTCCCTAAGATTGATCGGTTGGCGGATGGAGTGAGCGGAAAAAGAATTGCAGTGCTGGGACTGGCGTTTAAGCCCGAAACGGATGACATGAGGGATGCTCCGTCGGTCGAAATCATTCGCGGCCTGGTCCAGAGGGGCGCAATCGTGAGCGCATACGACCCGGTTGCGGCCCACGAGGCACGTAAAGTCTTACCAGAAATCGAATACGCTGCTGATGAGTACGAAGCCGCGACCGGGGCTGAAGTACTTGTTTTCATGACCGAGTGGAACCAGTTTCGCGCGCTTGATATGGAGCGCATTCGAGGATTGATGAAGATCCCGAGAATTGCGGACTTGCGAAATATTTATGAGCCGGCAGACATGCGCGAAATGGGCTTCGAATATGTCGGGGTAGGACGATAGAGCATGCCACTTTCTGGGGTAGCTTTAGTTACCGGAGGCGCGGGCTTCATTGGATCCCACATCGCGGCCGCACTAATAGACCGGGGTGCGCGCGTTCGCATCATCGACGACCTGTCCACCGGCCATCTTGAGAATGTAGCCGAGATTGGCGGCGATATTGATTTCATCCAGGCGAGCCTTACCGATGCCAAAGCACTGAGTCGTGCGCTTCAGAACGTAGAGTGGGTCTTTCACGAAGCCGCCATTCCGTCGGTGCCGCGCTCAGTAGCTGAACCTGCGGAAACGCACGAGGCCAGCGTCAATGCGACCTTCTCGTTGTTGCTTGCCGCTCGGGATCACAAGATACGTCGGCTGGTTTACGCCGCCTCAAGCTCAGCGTATGGTGACCAGCCGGAACTCCCTAAGCGTGAAGACATGCGTCCTGACCCCCTGTCACCGTACGCGGTGGCTAAGTTAGTGGGAGAATATTATTGCCAGGTCTTCAGTCGTGTATACGGGCTGGAGACGGTATCGTTACGTTACTTCAACGTATTTGGACCACGTCAGGATCCAGGCTCGCAATACTCCGGAGTGATTTCCCGTTTCATTGATGCGCTGTTGAATGGGGAGCCGCCAACGATATATGGGGATGGCCAGCAGTCTCGCGATTTTACCTACATTTCAAACGTGGTAGACGCGAACCTCAAAGCGGCTGAATCTGAGTCGGCAGTTGGACAAGTCATTAATATCGCTAACGGCCAGCGAATTACGATAAACCAGGTTTTTGAAATGGTTAAGAAGCTTACCGGCCGGACTAACCTGCAAGCGCAGTACGCCCCAACTCGAACAGGTGATGTACGAGATAGCTTGGCGGATCTTAGTCTTGCCCGCGCCCTATTGGCGTACGAACCACGTGTCCAGCTTGAGGAAGGTCTGCGCTCGACGATTGATTGGTGGACCAGCAGTCGCTTCAGTAAAGCAGCTGGTTGAACTCTCGCAGCGCGGCGGCGGCGCGCCGAATCAGTGGCCTTGCGACAGTTTTCCGATCAACGAGAACATAGGCATGTACATCGCGATCACGATTGATCCAATCGTAACTCCCAAAAAGCCGATTAACGCGGGCTCCATCAGAGTTAAAAGGTTTGCGATGGCCGCGTCTACTTCCTGCTCGTAGAAGTCCGCAATCTTTCCCAGCATCGCATCGAGTGCGCCGGTCTGCTCGCCGATGCCGACCATCTGGGAAACCATGTGCGGAAAGATGTCAGCGGCACGCAGCGGCTCGACAAAGCTCTTTCCCTGCTCGACCGCGGTGCGAATGCCAATGATGCCTTCCTCGATGACCATATTGCCCGCCGTACGTGCTGTTATGTCCAGCGATTGCAGAATGGGAACACCCGAGGATAAAAGGGTCGACAGCGTCCGCGAGAACCGTGCGATTGCGATCTTCAGAAAGATCGGACCAAGGATAGGGATTTTGAGCAAGATTGCGTCTATCCGCTTATGTCCGCTGGGTGTCTTGTAATAGAAGGACACCGCCACCACCGCTGCGATAATCACTATCAGCATGCACAGCCCGCCCCACCCGGCCATAAAGCTGCTGATGCCAACGACAATGCGCGTGGGCAGGGGAAGGGGCTCTCCTGGCCCGAGCAGACCCATAAAGATGTTTTGAAACTGCGGAATCACCACAATCATGATCACGGCTATCGCCACGATTGCGAGTAGAATGACTGCGGCCGGGTAAATTAGCGCTGAAACTACGTCCCGCTTCAGCTTAACGATCTTTTCAATAAAGGTAGATAAGCGCTGCAGGATCAGGTCAAGAATACCGCCCGTCTCACCAGCTTCAACCATGTTCGTGTAAAGTTGATCGAAGACTTTCGGATGGCGGCTCATTGCCGCTGCCAGGGTGGAACCCTCCTCCACATCTTGTCTAACTTGCGCCAGCACCTGCTGAAAATGTTTACTCTGCTGCTGCTGGGAAAGAATGTCCAGGCATTGAACCAGGGGCAATCCCGCATCAATCATTACCGAGAATTGACGCGTAAAGATGGCCAGGTCTTTCGATTTCACCTTCTTGCGCCCGGCAAGTTTGGGAATGCCGATCTCTCGGCCCTTCTCTTTCACCGAGGTCAGCGTGACCTGCTCCCGGCGCAGAATCTGGCGTAACGCTTCGCGGTTGTCCGCGACGCGTTCACCGTCCACGATCTCGTTCATGCGGTTGCGGCCCTTAAAGACGTAGGTTGGCATTTCTCAGCACTCCATTTCTGTCGATATCTCTACATGCCGGCAAGAGGCGGCAACTATTTTCGCGGAAGACCACGGCTGGCTGGCGAATAGGCGGGCGGCATGCCCGGTCTGCCCGAACCATTTCCGGTGTTCAAGCCGGCTCCGCGATCTATCAGGTCGCGTAGCTCATTAGCGTTCGACGAGCGCTGCATCGCCAGCTCTCGTGTAATCAGGCGCTTGTGGAACAGGGTGGCCAGCGATTGATTGAAGGTCTGCATTCCGTGCACATCCTGACCCGTCTGCATCATGGAATAAATCTGATGGACCTTATCCTCACGAATCAAATTTCTGATCGCAGCATTGGGAATCAGAATTTCCATGGCGCAGACGCGGCCACGACCGTCGGCGCGCGGAAGCAGCGTTTGGCAAAGTATTCCCTCGAGCGTCAAGGACAACTGGGCGCGTACCTGGGCCTGTTGCATGGAAGGAAATACGTCGATGATGCGATTGATGGTTGATACGGCCGAGTTCGTATGCAAGGTCGCAAACGTCAAATGGCCTGTCTCAGCGATTCGCAAGGCCGACTCTATGGTTTCAAGATCGCGCATTTCGCCGACCAGCACCACATCAGGATCCTGACGCAAAGCCGTGCGCAATGCTTCCGCAAAGCCCTTGGTATCAGCGTTAACTTCGCGCTGATTGACGATGCAGTTCTTATGATTGTGGAGAAACTCGATAGGATCTTCGATGGTCAGGATATGCTCGTGGCGCTCTTTGTTGATCTTGTCGATCATCGCCGCCAGAGTTGTTGATTTGCCCGAGCCGGTCGGACCAGTCACCAGCACCAGTCCTCGCGGCTTAGTGCAAAGATCTTTGACTACGGTTGCCAGACCTAAATCGTCGAATGATTTGATCTCGTAGGGAATTGCGCGAAAAACCGCTCCGACCGCTCCGCGCTGATTGAAGATGTTGGCGCGAAAGCGCGAAAGACCTTTTACGCCAAAGGAAAAATCGAGCTCGAGGTTTTCCTCAAAGCGATGCTTTTGTGCATCGGTGAGTACGGAATAGGCTAGCTGCTTCGTCTCGGAAGAACTGAGCTGGCGGTATCCATCGAGCGGATGAATCTCGCCATGCACGCGGACCAACGGGGCAGAGCCGGTGGTAATGTGAAGATCAGAGCCACCAAGCTCGGAAAGCTTGTGAAGCAGCTCTGATAAAGAAATTTGTGGTGGATTTTCCATTGTCTCCGTTTCCTTCAGCTCGGGGTTTAGTTGCGGTCAAGCGCCCGGCAAGAGGGTTCACTTATTTGTTCCGGTCGGTCGGAAATCAGAAAGGAACTTCTCTGCGTCTCCAGCGATCTTTTGCGTAAGACCGCCAGTCGTACGGGTTGTTAGTGAATAAACGCGGCCGTTGATTTCGGTGAAGTAGTAGTTCCACAACTGCTCAGGCTTTCCATCGCTGGTCGCGGGAGTCTGGGCAATCACTTCAAATACACGATGGCCACCAATCTCTCGCTGCCGGTCGTTGACTACCCAGCCACCATTGCTGATCATTTTGTCGATAACTGAGCGTCGCAGATCCGAAAATGATACGCCACCCAGCATTCTTCGCTGCTCACGACCAATCGCCTGATCAGCATTGGACGGCGCGAGTGCTACTACCGCAAGAGTCGCCTGGGCTTCCGGCGCTCCGTCCGGGGGAGCGATGCG
>JAWWPL010000267.1:0-9991 GCA_033850605.1 Blastocatellia bacterium
ACGTAAATGCCTTAATGTCCGTCGAATGCCCAACACTGGTAACGGGCGGTGTTAGTCCTTGTGGTGCCAGCGCGGACGACGCGGCCGGAACGTGAGATGCTGCCGTTGTCGGCAACTGCAAACCCAACGTCTCCATTGAGAACTTCAGCGCCAACGCCTGATGCTCCGGTGCCATTCCTTGCAATTCCGCAACGATCTTCTGTGCGGCGTCCAGTGGAGTTTTCGTACTGCTTGTTCCAGGATTCTCTGACATTCTAACCGTCCTTTGCCCCAATGCGGCTTCATCGAAATGCACTCAACTGTACCAATAGCGGCAATGTTTGGCGAGTGGGTCGAATCAAAGTGAAATGGGCTTTGAGGAAATTTTCAAAGTATGCCCGATTTTGCTTTCACTTAATGACCGAACCCGCATGCCGATTTCTATTGTCGAGAGGCAAGTCTGGTCATTGAATGCGACGAATGCGACGGTGAGGTGCATCAAGCGAATGAGCAATGGCATCACGATCAGAATCGCGACCAGTATCTAATCGCACAAGGACTGAGTGTGCTGCGCTTCACAAACGATGGGATACTCAATGACCTGGAAAGCGTCTTAGAGGAAATCACTAACCATCTAGAGCGAACACTGGCCAAGCTATAGACTAAGTCGGGTTTTTGTTCTCTCGTCGCGCTTGGCCCCGGCAAACGAAATCGAGAAAGTGTCAGATAGTAATGCCCTCACCCCAACCCTCTCCCAAAGGGAGAGGGAGTAAGACGCCCGCTTACTTAGGCGTCTTGTTCGGCGCCGGCGGCCGTGGGGGCAGCTTCACCGGGCTCTTGAGTCTCGCCATTACTTCCGCGATGCTGCGCTCGAGTTGCGGGTCGCGGCCAGCGATTTCTGACGCGGGATCATTGTCGACTTCGATGTCCGGATCGACGCCATGGCCTTCGATGATCCACTGGCCATCTTTACTGGCGAAGGCCGAGCCGGGAACAAACACCGCGCCGCCGTCGATTAGCGCGCCGCGATTGCTGATTCCGACCACCCCACCCCATGAACGCTTGCCGATTAATGGCCCGAGACCCGCCTCGCGGAACATCGCCGGAAAGATGTCTCCGTCTGATGCCGAGTTCTGATCGAGTATCGCTGCCATCGGACCCAGAAAGACTCCGTCCGGATAAGTGCTCGGAGCATCGTCCGTACGCTGGTAGTTAAGCGCCAGGACTTTTCGCCTCAACCGTTCGATCAGCATGCGCGAGACATTACCGCCGCCATTGGCTCGTACGTCCACGATCAGCCCTTCTTTTTCCAGCTGCGGATAGTACCACTTGATAAATTCGCGAATGCCCGCGGCGCCCATATCCGGAACGTGAAGATAGCCGACGCGTCCGCCGGTTGCTTCTTCCACGCGCTTGCGATTTCGCGTTACCCAATCGAGATAGATCAAATTACCTTCGTCCGCGATCGGCCGATAAGAAACGGTGCGAGAGCCGTCCATTGTCGGCTTGGTGTTGACGGTAAGTTGCACGGGATTGTCTGCCTTGTTGCGCAGCAGCCGGTACGGATCGTCCGTGCCTTTCAAATCTTCTCCGTCGATCGCCAGCACGTAATCGCCAACATTCACGTTGATACCGATCTCTTTGAGTGGCGAACGATAGATATCTTCTTCGTTTTCGCCTTCGAAAATCTTCGCGATGCGATAACGTCCTGATTGCTTGTCGAGTTCGAAGCGAGCCCCCGGCAGGCCCACGCGCGGCCGCGGTGGAATCTGGAAATCGCCGCCTTCGATATAAGCGTGTTGCACCGACAGTTCAGAAATCATCTCAGAAATTACGTAATTCAGATCTGAACGATGAGCGACGTATTGCAGCAGTGGCTTGTACTGTTCGCGCAGAGCTACCCAGTCATAGCCGTGCATGTTAGGCACATAAAACCAATCGCGATAACGCCGCCAGACTTCATTGAAGATCTGGTTCCACTCTTCAGCGGGAACGCGATCCACAACTAAACCGGTGGTCGGCACCGGCTTGCGGCTCTTGTCGCCCTGAGGCGTGGCGTCATAAAGACTGAAAGCGGGCCCCTGTCGCACCAGCACTTTCGACCCGTCACTCGACATCGTGTAACCCAAGATGTCGTCGGCGATGACCGTTTCCTTGCGATCCTTAAAGGCGAAGATTTTTAACTGCGCCGGACGATCGCCCTGGCGGCCGTAATAGAAAGCCGGGCCGACACCGTAAAGCAGGTGACCCGCCTTAGCGGCCAGACCGCCATAGTTGTCTGCGCCGACCGGAACCCGCGCAACTCTGGTTGTGATGCCCTCAAACTCAACAACAAGAGTGGCGGGAGGCTTGGGTGTGGTCTCGGGTTTCGGCTCGGCCGGCTTCGGTTGTTCCGTGGGTGTAGCTTCCGGGGAGGCTTGCTTGCTGACGCTGACTTCATCGCTTTCAGGCGGGAAGGGATGCTTGACGTCTTTGCGCAGAGTCATCGCGTAGATATAGGCATCGCGATTCGTTGCATAGTTGAATTCGACATTCGAGATCTGTGGAGCAAACTCGCGATTGCTGATGAAATAGAGGTAACTACCCTGCGGATCCCAGACCGGATTGAACGAATTGAAACTGGCGTCAGTTACGCGATGTACTTTGTTGTCGGCAGCATTCCAGACATAGACGGATGTCGGTCCGTTGCCGCTCACCGGCATGCTGAAAGCGAGGTAGTTGCCGCGTGGGGACCAGGCGTAATCGCGGATTTGACCGCGGGGCGAATCGACGACCTCCATCATCTTCTTATCCGCGAGGGTTACCACCCAAATCTTTCCGTCCTTGTCGCCAAATGCAATTCGCTTTCCATCTGCCGACCATTCCGGCTGATAACGCATCGCACTGCCCCCGTTGGTAATTTGTTGGGCCGGCTTCGAACCGTCCTGCGGAGCGAGATAAAGCTCTTCTTCACCGCTCGAGTCGGAGATGAAAGCGATCTGCGAACCATCAGGCGACCAGGAGGGCCACTCATCATGCGCTCCCGATGAATGAGTCAGGTTGCGCGTGGGCCCTTTTTCGATCGGCGCAGTGAAAATATCGCCGCGAGCTGAGAACAATGCCCGCTCGCCTTTGGGACTCAGTTCGTATGACTCGATGTTGTTGGCTGCCGGGACGCGGCTGGGCCGGCGCGCGAGGCCATCGTCGGGCACGGTGATTGAAATGGGGGTGACCTTGCCGCTCTTTGTGTCGAGAATCTGCAGCTCGCCACTCATCTCATAAACGATGCGGCCTTCATGATCGGAACTCGGCCAGCGCACGTCCCATTGTTTGCTGCGTGTGACCTGCGCCGTCTTCCCCGAAGAAACGCCATAGCTATAAAGATTGAAATGACCGTCGCGATCAGAGTTGAAGTAGATGGTGTCGCCGATCCAGATGGGATCGCGCGTTGCCCGGGGTCCTTCCGTAATTCGTTTGGTGTCGTTCGTCTTCAGATCGAAGATGTAAAGGACGTTCGCTTCGCCGCCGCTGTATCTCTTTTCAGATCTGAAGTCCCGTGACTGGGGCGAGTAAACCATGCGCGCGCCATCCGGCGAATAGTCGCCCGATCCGGCCTCAGGCATCGGCAAAACTTCGGCCGGCCCGCCGTCTACCGAGACGCTGTAGAGCCTGGCGATTGGCAGCGTCCAGGAATCGCGCAGCGAACGAAAAAAGACTCGCTTGCCATCTTTGCTCCAACCGTAAACCTGATTGTCCCAACCCCAGCGCGGCGTCAAAGGGCCCTTTGCTGGATAGAAGGTCAACTGTCGCGGCACTCCACCCGCAGCGGGAATGACATAAACCTGTTCGTCGCCGTCGTATTGGCCGGTGAATGCGATCCATTGGCCGTCTGGCGAAAACCTGGCAAAGACTTCAACGCCAGGATGCGCGGTCAGCCGAATCGCGGATCCGCCGCTTGTCGAAGCGGTCCAAATATCTCCGCCGTAAGTAAAGGCCACCCGATCACCATGAAGGTCGGGAAAGCGCAACAGCTTGGTTTGGGCAAAGGCCGCACTGAAGGCGAGCAACAAAAAAGCGACCGCGGTCGCTGGGATAACAAGACGAGCAAAGAGATTTCTTTTGAGCAAAGGGGAATCCTCCTTCGGATATCCAGGAATCCAGATTCTGATTTACGAAATTGGAATTGAAGAAACTTCCGGCGACGAAAACAACGAAATGATCTACGCGTTATTAAGGCGATTGGTTTCAGAATATCATTGGCGTCAGAAGCCCGCGCGTAAGCGTTGGCTAGTTACATTTAGGTCGACGGTTAGCTTTGCCTCAAAATTCGATTGGTGCAGTAACGAGTTTGTGTTTAGTTCGTGTGACTTCGTGGATCGTTCCTTTTGTCCAGGAAAACAAAGACGATCCACGAAGTCACACGAACCAAGTACGAACCAAAATAGATCCGACTCGAGATAGTTGTGACTTTGAGGCAAAGCCTCGACGGTTCGTATTTGGGTAACTCCCCGGATGGCCACGATTCCTTTGCGAGTGGGGCCCTCAGTTACGGTCGGGCTTCCGACACGACTACTATACCGGACGCCGTCGCTGGCACTCCCTGTTTCGTGCCGGCCTCACCACTTGATCGAGCCTTCTTTGGTGGTGTCGATCTGCGCCAGTTCCGTCTGACCGTAGAAAAACCCCTTCATGTTATCCATAAGAAAACCCTGCGCGTCAGGGTTCATCAAGTCGAGGCCGTAGTGATTGATGATGCGGGTTTGAGCTTGTAACCATTCAGCCCAGCAGGGCTGACAAACTTCGGTGGCAATTTTTTGGCCCAGTTCGGTAGGTAGCGGCGAGAAACCGAGCGGCGGACGCTTCTGCCCACAGCGGGCGCATTTGATCACATCTGACATTGTTTCACCTCGCGAGGATTATAGCGGAGTTTAAGAAAATTTGGAGTGCGGCGACTAGTCGCCGCTTTCGAAGACCGCGTCTTGTCGCGGTCACCTGACACAATCGCTCGTCGTCGGCAAATCGATAACCGAGCGGCGACAAGTCGCCGCTTACCAAAGCGCTGACAAGTCAGCGCACTCCAAATTACTTTTGTGCTTTCCGGATCGCCGCAATGACGTCCTTATCTTTCGGCCGAAACAGACCCAGCGGGCGCACATCACGATGGCGAATGATGCCATTCGCGTCTATGACGAATACAGAACGCGCAACTTTGCCGGGGATTAATGATTGTGCGCCATAAGTATCAGCCACTTTTCGATCGACGTCGGCCAGCAGACGCAACGGCAGATCATGATGCTCGGCAAAACGCTTATGTGAATCGACGCTGTTGGTTGAGATGCCGACAACTTCAGCGCCGGTCGCCGCGTAGTCTTCCCAGCGGTCGCGCACCGAACACATCTGGCGCGTGCAGATAGGAGTTTCATCACCGGGATAAAACAGCAGCACCACGACTTTGCCCCGTTGATCGGACAGCCGCCACTGGGCGCCGCCGCCGTCTGGCAGAACAAAGTCCGGGGCCGCTTGTCCTTCCTGTGGCTTGCTGGGGTTCGTCAAAGTTATTTTATGACCGAGGCCAGATTTGCCGCCGCGACCTGAGTCCTGATTTCGACGTCGACGCCACGCGTGGTGATCTTCAAATTGTCGAGAGCGCTTTGCGCCAGAGCTTTTCGCGCCGGCGCCATCTGTCCAACGAAGAACCCACCGAGTTGCTTCAATCCAGTCACCGTATCGTTCAGATTAGTTGCCGCTGCGGCGGAATCGGTGCGCGCTACCAGCATTAGCGAGACGTCAGTCTCGGTAGATCCGATGGAACCGTAAACTTGTTTGATGGAGTTTGCGTCTTTGGCAATCGTATCATTGCCGACGTTCAAATTGGCCATCAATTCCTTCGGGATATTCGCGCCAAAGCCGATCACAGCGTTCGGATCGCGAGTGGCAAGCGCCGCCAGATCCGCGCCGCCTCGGCCCTTCAGCCCCGCTTCGATGGCTGCGCGCACATTTGCGATGGTGCCGATTGCCAGTGAATGCGAATCGATCGCCGAGACTGCGAGTTCATTGATCCGAATGTCCCAGACACCAAATAGCTTCATCTGATCTTTCACAGTGATGATCAGAATCGTCGCGCCCCGGTATTTTTCTTCGCGGTATTTTCCGTTGGCGGCAATTCGTGCAGCAGCAGCGAGAGCCCGCGCGTCGAAGGTGCCGCGCGCGATAGCCACCGTCTCGAGTTTTGTCACCTTCGGCGTCGGGTAGGTATAACGCATTCCCAGCACGACGCGATCAAACGACCGCGGGTCAATTCCCGTGCGCGCTTTGAACTTTTCAATTTCCGCGTTGGCGGTCACCAGCTTGGCGGGATCGCCGGCCAGGATGCGCGGCATGGTCTCGTTCATCAAACGCCGCACATCAATTAAAGCGATGCCATCGGAAGCGGGGAGATAATTGAGGATGTCCGCCGACGGCGCGGGCCTGGTTGCCGGCTTGGCTGCCGGCTTTCGCTGGGCCGATCCCGAACCCAACCCAAATCCCAGCGTAAACACAACGAAAGCTAACGCGATTGTTGATCCCAGAACTTTCTTATTCACTATGCAACCCCTTTTCCCTTCTTTTTGACATAGACACCCACTATAAGACGGCGCGGAAGTCCGATGCGTTAGCAGCGCGGCATGGTTGGCTAATTCCGTGTTGGTAGTGGCTCCCAATCGGGGACAGGATTTTCTTTTCATGCCGCTTCGTGTGATTTCGTGGATAGAATCTTTTGCCAACATCAGACGATCCACTAAATCACACGAAATCCCGAAACCCCAAACTGTTTTCCTAAACGCGCTCAAACAGCATCGCAATTCCCATCCCGCCGCTGATACACAGGGTCGCCAATCCGCGTTTTGATTTGCGCTTCTTCATTTCGTGCAACAACGTAGTAGTAATGCGAACGCCGGTACAACCAATCGGATGTCCCAACGCGATCGCGCCACCATTGACGTTCAATGTTTCCTCGTCAAATTGTAAATCTCGATCGCAGGCGATTACCTGGGCGGCAAAAGCTTCGTTAATCTCGATCAGATCGATGTCGGCGATTGATAGATTTTGTCTGCCGAGAATCGCCCGCACAGCCGGCACTGGGCCAATGCCCATGATCTCTGGTGGCACGCCGACAATCTCGTAATCGAGGATCCGCGCCAGCGGCTCAGCATTGGATTCCTCCAGGGCGGCCTCGCTTAATACCAGGATGGCGGCAGCGCCGTCGGTAATTCCCGAAGAGTTACCGGCCGTGACCGATCCATCTTTCGCGAATACCGGAGCGAGCTTATGCAGATCGTCGATCGATGTGTGGGCGCGGACGTGCTCGTCGGTGTTAAAGATCACGACGTTGCCCCTTCGATCTTTGAGTTCGATCGGTAAGCGTTCGGCCTCAAACCTGCCGGCAGCTACCGCGGCGGCGGCGCGCTGCTGAGAACGCAGGGCGTACTCATCCTGTTCTTCACGCGAGATCTCGTAATGGCGGGCCAGCACCTCGGCCGTTTCTCCCATTACTAATCCCGAAAGTGGATCGTTAAAGCCATCGCGGTACATGCCATCGACCAGCTCCGAATGACCCATCCGCATTCCGAAGCGAGCGCCTTCCGCAAAATAGGGAACGCGCGACATGCTTTCCGTGCCACCGGCAAGAACAATCTCAGCGCGGCCAAGCATGATCTTTTCAGCCGCCAGGATGATCGCGCGCAGTCCCGAGCCGCAGGCCTGGTTAACGGTGAACGCCGGCACCCGGTCGGGTACGCCGCAGCGAAAAGTGATTTGTCGCGCGACATTCGGCCCGCCGCCGGCCTGTCGCGCACAACCCCAGATTGAATCATCAACCTGGTCCGGTCGAATCTGAGCCCGTCGCAAACTTTCCGTCGCGACCGCAGTCCCCAGATCCGCCGCGGTCCACCCTGCCAGCGATCCGCCAAAGCGTCCAATCGGAGTGCGCACTGCGCCAGCCAGGAAGATCGGTTTCATTGATAAAAATCTTTACTTTTCGGAAAGCTTGTCCGCTGTTAAGCTCCGTCAGTACCACAGGCTGCCAGCCTGTGGTTTGGTAGCTAAGGCACAGGCTGGCAGCCTGTGCTACAAAAACCTCGGGATCTTAGCATAAGGCCCGATGACTCCCGCAAATGCTGTTACAACTAAATGACGCCGCGAGTGTCGAGGATGCTAAGCGTGCAATTGATGAGCTGGTCGGCGTGCACAACGAATGGTTCCTGGCACAGGACGGCGGCGCGCCGCTGGCGATAGCGTCTGGTGAATTCGACTTTTCTATCGACCATCGCCGTCTGATCTTTTCGAGTTGGACCGAAATTGGCTCCAGATCCTGGCGTGTCACGGGCTGGAACTGGATCGGCGAAAAGCTTGTGATGGAAACGAGCCGTCGCATGGGCGCCGAAAAGTCCACGCTCGAACTAGTGCCGCGGGCGTCCGCGAGAGCATTAGTGGCCGGGATCGCGGCGGCGCGCTATGCGCGATGTGTAAAGCTCGCGCAGATCGCCAGCGAGTCCTTAGTGGCACAGACTTCAGTCTGTGAATCAACTGTCGAAGACCACAGCCTAAAGTCGGTGCCACTTTCATCAGAGCTCAAAATCGAAAGCGTGACCTTAAGTCCTGGCATGCGGCGCGATCAGCCCGGCCGTTACGCACGCGTTATTTTGCGCCGGACGCATGAACGCATTGCTTTGACCGCCACGGTGGCAAACAGCGACGCGCGGAACGTCGACTCCCTGTTCTCATCAGCATTGCTCTGGTTCAATCGCCTGCAATCAGGACCAAAGCGTCCTTCAATTGAAAGGCTTTTCATTGCTCTGGAACCCAACATTCTGCAAGCTGCGCGACAACGCCACGTGCTTCTGCGCGAATCGCTGCGCCAGCGGATCCAGCTGTTCGAAATACGCGGCAGTAGCCCGACCAGCCAAGATACCCGTGCCGGCAGCCCGCTGATGGGAAAGGACGCGCAATTCGAGACACGGGGCAGTAGCCGGACCGTCAGGGAGGGCGAGCAACTCGGTGATCACGAAACCTGGCATCAGCTCGAGCCGGCGCGTCTCTGGGAAAGAAAGAATCTTTGGCGTGCGCGCCTAAAGCAGTTTCCAAGCGTTGTCGAAGACGAAACAGTCGAGCGAGTAAAGCAAATCATCGTGCTGCGGCCTGAGGCGATCGACGTAATCACTTCTCGCCATGGCCAGACACTCCGCTATCATGGCCTGCCTTTCGCGCGCGTGCGCCGGGTAATGAATCGTGATCGCATCTGGTTTGGGATTGAAGGTTCGCGCCGGCGTCTGCTCGACGATTACCACGAACAGGATTGGATAAAACTCTTTCGCGATCTTGAACATTATCGCGACGCGAACTGCCGCGACCGGCGCCATTGGTTTTATCGCGCGGCAGGCGAGGCCTGGCTGGAATCAATCCTGCGTCGTGACATTTCAAAACTCGATCCCGGCTTGATCATAGCGCCGCTGCATGCGCAGTTTCGCACGTCGCACGGCGGCCCGACCGGCGCTCGGCCAATCGATCTGCTGGCGTTGCGTCACGACGGCCGCCTGGCCGTGATTGAATTGAAGGTCAACGAAGATCGCGAACACGTCTTCCAGGGAGTTGATTACTGGCGCCGCGTCGAAGCCCATCGCCGCCGCGGCCACATCACCACCGCGAAACTGTTCGGTGAGCGCGAGATTAGCGACGAGTCGCCATTGGTCTATCTGGTCGCACCCACACTCCGCTTCCATCCATCATTCACAACCCTGGCCCGCACCATCGCACCGGATATCGAGGTTTATCGTTTTGATATTAATGAGGAGTGGCGACGTGGAGTGCGAGTGGTGCGGCGAGAACGTGTTAATGCGTGATCTTTGTAATATCACGCATCACAAGGGTAATGTGCGAATTGAGTTGATATATTCCTCTGCGTCTGAAGCAAACCATATCAGGATCAGATCTTCAATGATTCTCAACACCTCAGCTTTCTGAGAAACAACCAAGACGCCCGGGCTGCTGTGTGTCT
>JAWWPL010000316.1:0-5634 GCA_033850605.1 Blastocatellia bacterium
ATCCTTAAATCTGCGGTCGCGAACAGCCACAGATGATAGAAACCGTCCCCCAAACGTCCCCCATCGACACGCAAATCAGACAATGCAAGCACAGTATGCAACGCATGCATGAACATTTCTACTTAGCGATTTTGTAAGTATTGAAAATGAATAGCGCTTAACTTACTTTCCCAAGCTGGATGTTGCGGGTTCGATCCCCGTCACCCGCTCCATTTTCCTCAGTGAGCTTAGAAGTCCGAGGCGCCGCGGCTTACGGCTTCTCTCGCATCCCAATTTGGTAAAGCTCAATGTGCAGGTCGCTTCAGGATTTCCGCCAGGGCCCGCAGTCGGTTTGAGTCTGCTGTACTCTTCGTGACCGCAGCGCTCTTTTCCAACGAAGGTGCGAGGCTTTTGAGTTTTGCGAGCTCGCCTCGGCTCATGTGCGAAGTCTCTGCGCTTTGGATCGCACTCCGCAGGGCTGCGATTCGATCAGCGGGTAGACCTTGTGATCGCTCCAACTGATCCACATACGCCTGCGCCACGACCAACTGTCGCGGCCACTCAATTCTTTGTTGGTTCTGCACATTGAACTCAGCCACGCGAACTGCTTTGGCGGCGTCGATCTCGTTCTGGGTAAGGTCCTTTGTCGGCGTCAGTTCAAAGATGTCCAGGCCGCGGGCGATCTCGGAAGCATAGATCTGACCGTTGTACCAGTAGGCGGACCAGTCGCCGCCCAGCACGAGCGTCTTCGGATCAATCGGCCCGCGATCGTAATAAGCGATCTCAACCGGATGATCCGCGTCGGTGAAGTCCATGATAGAGATGCCGCCCTGATACCACGCCTGCACTTCGATGTCGCGGCCTGGAACCGGAATGAGCGAGCCGTTGTGCGCCACGCAGTTTTCGCTGTCCCCCTGGGCCGCCGGCAACTTGTAGTAGCTGGCGAAACTCAGCTTGTTATTCTTCAAGTGGAAGAGGGCATCAGCACCCCATTTGTTCGGATCGTTCGCCCGGCATCGCGCGCCGAGTCCGCCGCCCCACTCATCGGTGAACACGACTTTTGTCCCATCGTTCGAAAACGAGGCCGAGTGCCAATACGAATAGTTCGGATCATTTACCGCGTCCACACGTTTTGGATGAACCGGATCTTTGATGTCCAGCAGGATTCCATTTCCAGAGCAGGCGCCTGCCGCCAACCCGATCGCCGAGTATACGGTGATGTCATGGCACTGATTGGTGTCCGAAGGCTTTTCCAATCCGTCCTTGCCATGGGTACCGCCGTTATTCAGGCCATTCAGGGCGCCCGTCCTTGGGTCGATAAACACCCGGGGACTGGATACCACTTGCGCATTTTGCGGCGCCGCCAGAGGCACCTTAATCACCTCAATGCGAAACAGCGCTGTATTCGGATCCTTGTCCGGTGTTTCACCCGAGCATCCAGCCAGCTCTTCGTTTTGACGGACAAACGAGGTGCCGGATACATAGATGTAGACATTGCTCTTATCATTCGGATCGACGACCAGCGTATGCGTGTGCGAGCCGCGGCAAGTCTGCACCGCCGCCACCTGCTTCGGATTCTTGACGTCGGCAATATCGAAAATTCTGACGCCGCGGAAGCGATCTTTTTGCGCAGCCGGCGGGCCCGGTTCTGTTCCTGTGGGTGGCGGGGGATTCGGTGGAAATCCCTGAGGGCCGCAATCCAGGCGACCATTCGGCATCTCGACCGACATAAACATCAGGTTCTGATAAACCGACACGTCGCCTTGCCCGCCAGGACAGACCATCGACGTCAACAAGGTCGTGTTCGCCGGATTGGAGATGTCATAGATACTGACGCCATAAAAGTTTCCCTGAAACAAGTGATTGCCCTGGAACGCAAGGTCCGAATTCGCAAAAGCGAGCTGAGCAAGAACCAACTTTAACGGCTTGGGCATCTTCGACGGATCGCCTATGCCAATTAGACCCAGACTCTTGTCGACCTGCGGACTATCAGGATCGTCTGAGCCGAGTTGAAACGCATCAGGCTTTTTAAGCAGAGTGAGGTGCTTGATGCCCATCGCTGCTTCACCTGCGTCATACATTCCCGGCGTCAGTTTGGCGCGCGGGTCCGTTGAATCTGAGCCCATCATTCCAGCCGGTAGCGGCGGCGCCGGCGCCGGAGCAAATGGATTCGCGGGTGGCGGAGCGGCCGGTGTTGCCGATGGCGCAGGCGACGGCGAGGACGTTTGCGCGAACGTCTTCGCCGCAAAGCACGAACACAAAAAAACAAATGCTACTAATAATTGGAAAGTGGCAGTGCGTACTCGATTCATTGGTTTCTCCCTAAGATCTAGCGAAAGTTTCTCTGTCTCTCTGAAAGATAACTGCGGGTGGTTGAACCTCCGGGGCATTAGCCCGACCGTGAGGGTGGGTTCCACTTGCGCGCGCCCATGAGCCCTCCCTTAAGGTCGGGCTAATGCCGCCAGCATGGTTTGCATAATCCTGATCTCCGCGCGTTGGCCACTGTCCACGTCCGTCGCGAAATTGAACAGCTCGGCATCCTGTCCCGAACCCGCAGTATCGAACAAGTCTTTCACCATAATCAAGGCGCCGTTGTGGTGCTGGATCATCCCTGTCAAAAACAGTCGGTCGAATTCCGCGCCCTTGGCTTTTTTGAGAGCCGCCATCTGCGTTGGCGTAAGCATTCCGGGCATAAGCATCGGTTGCCGAAGCATATCCATGCCCGGCATATCCGGCATCGCCGACGAAATCGGCTCCCCCCTCGCCTGCAGCCAGCGCTTCATAAACTCTATTTCGTCTGACTGTGAATGACTGATTCGCGCCCCCAGCGTTCGTAGATCCTTGTTCTCCGTGTGCGACGCGATCAGCGCGGTCATCTCAACCGCTTGCGCGTGATGCATGATCATTCCCTGCATGAACTGAACGTCTGCCGGCGAACGTGGCGGCAGTGTTGCCCGCGTCGATGGCGGTAGTGTTCGGGTCGGCTGGCCCGGAGCGCCTGGCTGCACCACGACCGGCCTCCCTGGATCTGCTTGCTGTGCGCACACTGGCAGCGAGAACAAGCCCGCGAGAGTAGTGGCAGCCACTAGCCCGCAGCGCCCCGTTCCGCCTCCCATTACTGAATGGAGCTTCCGCTGGCCCTTAAAATAAAAAGACTTCATCGGCGCGAATGGTTAAGCATTGAGGGTTTCAACTTTATCACAAAGCGCCGCTAAGGGCACTTGGGTCAGCCTGCGATTCGATGCGGATTCGATCCCCGTCGGCCGCTCCATTTTTTTCCCGGCACACAAAGTCCCCCCGCCGTGATCTGAACATAGTCGGTGCATTTTCTTAGTGCCTTTTCGTGTGGTTTCGTGGATCGATTCTATCGTTGCAAGAAAGACGATCCACGAAACCACACGAACGATTTCCGTAAACCAAGGGTCCTTCTTTTTCATGTTCGTCTCCAATACACTCCGAAAAAGATTCGTCAGAAATCAAACCAGAAACTCGTGACCGTCCAAGCTAACGCCCAGCTGAATAACGGATCCGCTCTTGGCCCCGTATTTGCTCGCCCGCGCTACGATCAAGTTTGAAAACCCGACTGTAGTTGAGTGGGAGACGAGATGCCGACAATGTGGAAGCTCGGAGGATTAAGTTGGAAGGATCTGGCTGGACGTGTTTGGAGTGAAATACAAAAGGACGAGGTGTTCGGCCGTGCCGCACAACTCTCTTACTACTTCCTGCTGGCGCTTTTTCCTTTGCTGATTTTCCTAACATCGTTCATAGGTTTTGTCGTAGGTTCTGGCACTGGGATGCGGCACAGCTTGTTCAATTACCTTGCTCAGGTAATGCCGGCCTCCGCCTTTGCCCTCGTAGATACGACGATCTCGGAAATTACCAACGCGAGCGGGGGTGGCAAAATCTCGTTTGGGATTTTGGCTGCTCTATGGGCTGCCTCGAGCGGTATGGGCGCGATTACCCAGGCGCTAAATGTCGCCTACGATGTGAGTGAGACGCGGCCGTGGTGGAAGCAGAAAGTGGTGGCGGTGGGACTAACGGTCGCGCTGGCGTTGCTAATTATCACGGCCCTGGCTCTCGTGCTTTACGGCGGTCACATCGCTGACGGTCTAGCCGGCCATTTTGGTTTTGGCGGCGTCTTCACGCTTACGTGGAAAATTCTGCAGTGGCCGGTCCTCCTGGTGTTCATGCTGACCGCCTTCGGACTGATCTATTATTGGGCGCCGGACCTGCGCGACCAGGATTGGAAGTGGGTCACGCCGGGTGCTGTGATCGCAGTTACGATCTGGCTGATTATCTCGTTCGGCTTCCGGATCTACCTTCACTTTTTTGATTCCTATAGTAAATCCTATGGCTCACTCGGCGCGGTAATTGTGCTGATGTTGTGGCTGTATCTAACGGGAGTGGCGGTGCTAATCGGCGGCGAAATTAACTCGGAGATCGAGAATGCGGCTGCCAAAAAAGGCGCCGCTGAGGCCAAGAAGAAGGGTGAGAAAAGCCCGAATAAGAATCGAGGGCGAGCGAAGGCAGCGTGACCCACGTCCGGTTAAGAACAACGAACTAACTAATTGCCAAAAGCATTAATGCGAATCGCCTGGACTCGAGGCCGTTTCGTGGCCGTTGCAAATGAGACTCGCCTGAACTACATTTCCAATCTGAAAGTTGCCGGTGCGATCCTTGCTGCCGACCCAAGGCCTTTACTGAAGACCGTCCCTGCGCGTCGTCAGCCCATTATCCGATAGTCAGAGTGACAAACCATGAGAATTCTTTTGCTGGTGCCGCTCCTCCTGATGCAAGCTCCGATGAGCCAAACTCCTCAGAACGCCGAGGAAAGTGTTCCCGTTCTCGTCACCGGCTTTAGGTTAGTCAAAGATCGTAAGCCGGCCGAGAATGCGGTGGCGGTCACCGCCGCGCCGGTCCGCGCCATGATCGACGCCAATAAGAGCATTGCGAGACAGCGCCGGACGAACTCTCCCGCGGGTGAGCGCGATCCCAATGCCGACACCATCGACGGACGAAGCGCCGAGCTGGAGCGGATCGTTCAGGAATCACGAGAGCCCCAGCCAGTAGATGGTTTTACCTATACGATGAAGGTGCAAAACGGAAGTGGCAAGACCATTCAAATTCTTTTTTGGGAGTATCAATTCAGAGAGGTTGCAAACCCCGCCAATTTGACCAGACGCCAATTTCTATGCAGCGCCAAGGTCAATCCTGATAAGGCAAAAGAGCTACAGGTCTTCAGCTTGTTGGGTCCCAGCAACGTTGTGGATATCAAAAGTCTGGCCAAAGGTTCCGCCAATCAATTCGAAGAAGGCGTTTTAATTAATCGAGTGGAATTCGCGGACGGGACGTTTTGGCAGCGGAAGGGCTGGGACGTTAACGAGTTGAAGTTGATTCCCAAGGCCCGCTCAGAAACTCGCAACCTGCCCGTGTGTAGAAGTCTTTGACAGTTCGTCAGAGCTGCGGCTCAAGCCTGGCAGACTCTGTGGAAATTACTGTTGACATTTGCATTTAGTCGGAATAGCCTCGCGGCGAGCTATTTTGTGATCGTTGGCTGCATACGATCTTTCCTGAAGCTGCGGACCATTCAGTCTTGAGCCTCTCGTGAGAAAGTGATTTGTCGGGCGTCGGCATTTTGTGGGACCGCAGCGACGT
>JAWWPL010000386.1:0-7938 GCA_033850605.1 Blastocatellia bacterium
TGATAACGAGGTGCGAGGCGGGAACGTCTTTGACTGGCACCTGCAGGATGGTCAGGCCCAGCGCCTGGCCCCGGGAACTTACGTCTGTGTAGTAACGGCCAAGAGTGTCTCCGGTAAGCTCACCCAGCGGATCGGCTCAGTGCAGATTGGTGAGAATTCCGTCAGCGTGCGACCAGCAGCAGCGCAACAACTCTCGGCGCAGCAGACACAGACGATCGGGCCAGTGGAGGATGATTCGTCTTGGACAATCCCGGGAAGTGATGAGCAGCAGACCGCAACCGTGATCGCACACGACGGCACCGACGGCCAAATGATCAGAGGCCGCGGCGCGCTCACCTTTCGTATTGGCAATTTCTTCTCAGGTATCGACACTGAGCAGATGCGTCTGACCGAAGCAGGGAACCTCGGTATCGGCACAAGCGACCCTCGCTCGAGGCTGGACGTAGCTGGGACGATTCGCGCCGAGCGCTACCTGGTCGTCAGACCAAAGTTGTCCGGAGCAGAGAAGACAGCGACAAGCACTCTGTCGGCAGACGCAGTGGATCCCGGGCAATCACTAATCTCCGGGTCGGGCACACAAGACCGGATTGCCAAGTGGACCGATAATGTAGGGACGCTCGGTGATTCCGGGATCATTGAAACTGGCGGCCTGGTGGGCATCGGAACAACCACGCCGGATTCGAAGCTGGTGGTGTCATCAAACAGCGCCTCCTTGCCGCCCGCCGTCAGCATCGCGCGCTTTGCGGCGGCCGACGGCGTGCAGACTGCGGTGTTCGCGGATGCCTTTGGCACCAATCCACTCTTCAATGTGCGGAGAGCAAATGGAACGGCAGCCGCCCCTTCGGCGGTTCAAGCTAATCAACTGCTGGGAGTGATTGGCGCATCGGGCTATGGAGCCTCGGCTTATATGGGAACGCGTGCTCGGGTTGGCTTCTTCGCATCTGAAAACTGGACCAACACAGCCAATGGAACTTACCTGACCTTTAATACTACTTCGAACGGCGCCGCTGTCGGAGGAGGTATAGAGCGTCTGCGTGTCGACAGTGTCGGCAGAGTCGGCATCGGGACACCGAACCCGGGATCGCTGCTCGATGTAGCCGGAGATATTAACGTAACAGGAAATGCTGTCATAGGCGGAAACATAGCAGCTAAGTATCAGGACGTGGCTGAGTGGGTTCAGGCGCGGAAACCGATCGCGCCGGGTACGCTGGTCATTCTTGATTCAGCACTCGCAAACGCGGTAGCAGCGTCGGGCCGAGCTTATGACACGCATGTCGCGGGGGTCATCTCACCACGCCCCGGGCTAGCCCTCGGCGAAGCAGGCGCAGGAAAAGTATTGGTTGCCACAACCGGGCGTGTGAAAGTAATGGTTGACGCAACCCGCCATCCCATTCAAATCGGAGACCTGCTGGTAACGAGCGATAAGCCCGGTGTCGCTATGAAGTCATTACCCATCAAGATCAGAGGCGTGCTCATTCACCGACCAGGCACCATCGTCGGCAAAGCGTTAGAACCTTTGGCGAAGGGACAAGGCAGCATATTAGTTCTCTTAACCCTTCAATGATATTGATGTTTTCAAGAAGCGCGTTGGCCTAAGACCAAGCTTATGCCTCGCCCGCGGCAAGAGTGATGATTCGGGATCTTCATTCGATCAGCGAGCTGTGAAACCAAGACTCTAATAATCTTCGCCGCCAAACATGCCTGATTCGGATATCCGCTCGATGGGGCTGGTGGAACTGCTTGGCCTGTGGCGGTCGAGGGTTGCGGAGACGTGGCAAAAGGATGCCGGACTTTACATCGCAACCG
Organism: Blastocatellia bacterium; assembly: GCA_033850605.1. Lineage (GTDB taxonomy): Bacteria > Acidobacteriota > Blastocatellia > Pyrinomonadales > Pyrinomonadaceae > UBA11740. The sequence goes on from JAWWPL010000386.1 coordinate 1,807, forward strand.
CGGAACAAATGCTGGAACTTGGTGAGCCCTTGATGGCTTACGACGTCCTGGTCGAAGGGCTCAAAGTTTCGCCCACCAACGTTCGCCTCAGACAACTGCAAGCTTTAGCCCTCCTTCGTGCCGGCGTACCGGACAAGGCAGAAACTATCCTGCTGGGACTTGAAACCGAAGGCAACGAGGAGGAGGAGACCATCGGCCTCCTGGCGCGCATTCACAAAGAGCGTTGGGAGAGTGAGAAAACAAATCCGGATTCGGGAGTCCGGGAACTCTCCTTAGCTCATTCCTATTATCATAAGGCTTACGATTTAGCCGGCGGCAACTGGAGTGGAATAAACGCGGCCACCACGGCTTTGCTCTTAGGGCAAAACGAAGATGCTCTGATGCTGGCGGGCAAGGTTCGCGAATCATGTTTGCGCGAAATTGAGCCAGCCGATAATCAGGACGATCGAAATTACTGGTTGCTGGCCACTCTGGCGGAAGCATCGTTGGTTTTGCAAGACTGGCCTGAAGCCGAGTCTCTGTATCGGCGGGCGGCTAAAGTTGGCGGGCATAAGTTCGGCGACCTTTCTTCAACCCGGCATAACGCCTTATTGATTCTGAATCATCTTGGAAAAGCGAATACGAACATTGAAGAGATCCTCCGAATTCCGCCGATCGTAGTCTTCTCAGGTCATATGCGCTTCCCGCCAGCCCTGGAAGATTCAGTGCGCGAGGCAATCCGTGGACGTCTCAAAGAGATCAATCCTGGATTCGGATATGCTTTAGCTGCCTGCGGATCGGACGTTCTTTTCGTGGAGGCTTTGCTCGAGATAGGCAGTGATGTGCATATTGTTTTGCCTTACAACAGGGAGGACTTTCTTGAGGACAGTGTAGAGGTCACACCGGGAGAAGATTGGAAAGCGCGTTACGAAAACATTCTGGGAAAAGCCACTGAAGTCCTGGTCGCTTCGGAGCAACAGATAGCAGGAGGCGAAATATCGTACGAGTATGCCAACCTGATGCTTTACGGGTTGGCGGCTACTCGCGCTCGGCAATTGCGGACGGATATGATTCTGATGACGGTCCGGGATGGAAGAGCAGGGCCTGAGAGAATCGATGCACACCGGAGAAAGCACGGCTTACAGGTCGAAGTAATAGATCTAACGGAAATTCTCGAAGATGTTGGAGGGAACAGCCTAGACCCCACTCCTCAAAACGGTAATCGAGATCGATCGGCAGTGCCGGTCCCCGGTCTCGTCCCGGAGATCAAGTCCTTGCTCTTCGCTGATGCGCTACATTTCAGCAGGCTGAAGGAAGATCAGATACCACTCTTCCTAAATCATTTTCTGGGCACTATTGCTGAATTATTAAAGCGAACTTTTCACCAGCCGGTGATGCGGAATACCTGGGGAGATGGTCTGTTCATGGTCTTTAAGAGTGTTCAGGAGGCAGGGGAGTTCGCTCTCGAATTATGTGACTTGATCAACCAAACGAAATGGGAAGAAAAATCGTTACCCGCGGAACTGAATTTAAGAATCGCACTCCACGCAGGCCCGGTATTTGAATGTATTGATCCGATCAGTGAAAAGCAGAACTTCTTTGGCACCCATGTTAGTCGCGCCGCGCGGATCGAACCTATCACGCCCCCCGGCCAGGTATACGCGAGCCAGGGCTTCGCTGCTTTGGCCGCAGCCGCGGGAACTCAAAGGTTTGTCTGTGACTACGTTGGGCAAGTCCCCCAGGCAAAGGGTTATGGTACCTTCCCGACGTATCACGTTCATCGTCAGCCCTGATGACCCGTGGTTAAGGCTCTAAGTTTTTAGTTGGTAAGCTGCCTTGTCCGAGGCTGGTCCACTGGTTTATTTCCTTTAGCCCTGACCTTGATCCGTTTGAATGGTTTCTCGATTGGCTAACCTTCTCTATGAATGATCGTGAACTGAACCCAACACCATCTTTACCTCTGGTCATCGGCGTTACAGGCCATCGTGATCTCCGCGCCGAGGATCTGCCGAGGCTAGAGGGCGTGGTACGCCAGATAATAGAACAGTTCAGGAATGATCTCCCTCACACGCCGCTGGTTCTGCTTTCTGCTTTGGCCGAGGGCGCAGATCGTCTGGTCGCGCGTGTGGCTTTGGAGTTGGGAGTGCGGCTCATCGTGCCGCTCCCGATGCGCCGAGACCTCTATGAGATGGATTTTTCCACTGAGGCATCCCGCGCGGAATTTGCAAAACTTCTGGGCTGTGCCGAACATTGGTTTGAGTTACCGGTGATCGATGGCACGAGGGACGGAGAGATCAGCCGGCCCGGAACCGCGCGCAATCGCCGGTACGAGCAGGCTGGTGGGTACATCGTTCGTCAGAGTCATCTGCTTATCGCGCTCTGGGACGGCAAGTACAGAGATCTCGTGGGCGGCACCTCGCGGGTTGTCAGGTTTCAACTCGAAGGAGTTCCGGAACCTTATGCACCGCGTTCAAGTCCGATCGATACCCCGGAGAGCGGACCAGTCTTTCACATAGTGACACCCAGGGTCCGTGATCCGAAAACCGCGGGCGAACCTTTCGCGTTTCACAAACTTTTTCCTAAAGGTTATGTCGGTGAGGCCGACAGATTCGCCAGAATCTGCGCCCGCCTCGATACTTTTAATCGGGACACGACCGATCAGGCCAGGTTCCTGTCACGGGAAGTTAAGAAGAGTGAGGATTATCTTTTCCCCGAATCCGAAACAAAGAGACTTCCATCATCGCTGCAATCGATGCGTAGGCACTTTGCGGTCGCGGACACGCTAGCTATCTATTTTCAGCGCCACACTCAGAGCACGCTCTCCCTGCTATTCATCTTCGTGATTCTGGCGGCAATCTCTTTCGACCTTTACGCGCATTTCTTTCCGCAACGGCACTGGCTTCTGGCGATCTACCTGCTCTTACTTGCCTTTGCTTATCTCGGGATTAACCGGAGGGCGAAGCGACGCGACTATCAGAATAAGTATCAGGACTATCGCACGTTGGCGGAAGGCTTACGCGTCCAGTTTTTCTGGGGAGTTGCGGGCTCGGGCCTCACGGTCGCCGATCATTACCTGCGTAAACAAAGAGGCGAGCTGGATTGGATTTGCGGTGCCCTGCGTGCCTGGAGTATTCCGGAACCAAACGAAAACGGCGAGGTTCCCGGGACCATGGAAGAACCACGGGACATGAATCTGGTTCTTCAGCACTGGGTGCTCGATCAAGCCAAGTACTTTGCCAAAGCAGCGAAACGCGATCATCAGAAGCTGGAAAGATACGAGCCATACGTAAAAGTGCTGCTTAGAATCAGCGTAGGGATGACCGTTCTGGTAACGGCTGCTCGGCTGCTCCCTTATCCCTGGCGGCATGAGCTGATGGAATCATTGGAACACAATCACGGATTACATGCGCTGTTGCTGGCGCTCATAAGTTTGCCGGCGATCGGCGCCGCCATGTTGCACGGTTATATCGAGAAGAGAGCGCTTTCAGAACATGCCAAACAGTACTCGCGCATGGGGATAATCTTTTCCAACGCCCGGCAACCGCTGATTAAGATGTTGGAAGACCGACATTACCAACCCGCCCAGCACTTGATTGAAGAGCTGGGCAAAGAAGCCCTGGAAGAAAACGGCGATTGGGTGCTACTCCATCGCGAGCGTCCGTTGGAGGTTCCGCACGCGGGATAGGTGAGTTATAGAGTTGCCAAAACTGCGTGCGACGCCTGAGTTTCCATGAAGGTCTTTTGGGTGGGAGCGACGGCGGCGTGATTCTCATCAAGCAGGGCGATCTGGACGGGGCCATGGAGAAGAACGTCGAAGAAGAGAAACTTGCGCGCGAAACAAACGACAAGGCGGGACTCTGGGGTGGTCTCCACCATCAGGCTTACATTCTAATTGACCTGCGGAGTGATGCTCGTGCGGCGCTGCCTAAGTGTCTGGAAGTCGTTCAAATTCTGAGTGAGACGGGACTATCGGAAATTCTTTGAACGACGCCCAGAAGATGCTCAGGGAACTCCGCCCAGACGTTTAGGTCGACGCCGCTTCGACTCCGACTCCAATCCGCCGGACGCATTGCCTGTCATCTACAAGGGCTCTCTTCATCCAAACAGAAAATAGAGCAGCACACCCATTAGAGCGAGCAAACCAAGCGCCGCCACGATCAGAAGGGGAACTAACGGCGACTTTGACCTGATCGGAGGCACGTCGCCGAAATCGAGTCTTCTTCCCCCGGCTCCCGATCGGGAAGAGTACTGAATCGAGGGGGAAAACGACCCTGGCGTCGGGGTTGCCGGCGGTGGGGTGGTTGCTGGCGGCGGCGCTGCCGCCGGCGGTCGATGTACCAGCGGACCCGTTTTAGCCGAGGCATGCTCGTCGGAATAGCTCCCGCCAATTCCGACACGCCCGGACGAGCCGATGCCACTTCTTCCCTTTTCCTCAGTCCAAAGTTTCGTTCGCTCCAAAGGTGACTCGGCGCTTGCCGGAGCTGATTCGCTCCCGCCGACGCCGCGACGCGCTTTCTCTCGCGGCCGCTTGTCCCAGAAAGAACTGAGCGCCTCGCCAATCTCGGGATCGCCGCTCAAGGTTATTTCTCTTTCACGTTCCACGGCGCGGTTTCCGTCTAACGATACTTGCGTCGGAGTCGCTGACGGAAGAGGTGAAGCGAGCACTGGCCGCGCATTGGGCGCCGGCGAATCACCACCACGATGAATTCGCTGAAAATGGAGACGCATCAGTTCTTCCGGCGGCAGCTTCTGATCCGGCTTTATCGGCAGAGGTTCTTCCCAATATGTGGGCCGAATGAAATTTGGTCGCTGGAGCGTCAGCGCATACTCCCACTCCTGCCTGACGAACGGCGAGGTCATTGAGTTGCTCGACCAGAAGAGTTGAAAGATGTCGGCCTCGAGGATCATCTCTTCCAACTTGTCATTCCACATTTCTCCCGAGCGCAGATAAGTCACGTCGCGCAGGTATCGATCGCCCAACGCTTGCGCTAAGCGTTCGAATTGTTCGACGACTTCAATATCGCGATGCGAGTAGGAAGCAAAGATTTTCCGGTAGGGGCGGGCATGTACTTCTTCCAGAGATGTTTTCTGCTTCTTCGATGGTTCATGAGTATCGACGCGGATGCTGAGCGGAATGTCAGCCAGCAGAATACTGCCCAGGAAAACCGAGAGCCGTCCTTTCAAAACACGTCCATCATGCTGGGTTCGTTTGGCGCGCAAGCGAAAGTCTTCGCGATGAACCGATTCTTCCCAGGTGAAACTACGACTCGGGGGATTGAATTCGATGCCCGGCATCGTCGGCAGGAATGTGATCGTGCCCTCACGCGGAATGGCCTGAAGCGTGTCCTGCGTCAGATTCTGATACTCAGCCGCTTGCTCGCCGAGGATACGCTGGGCCTGTTGACGGACTTCAGCGACCGGATCGGGCTCATCCTCGGGTGCGTCTTCCCGTTTTTCCGACAGGTGTGCGAACGCCAGCAGCGAATACCATTTTTGGGGAACGATAGTTTTCGGCCGGTAGACAGTGAACTGCACATTCTCATCCAAATAGAGCGGAGTCTCCGGCTGCGCGGCAAAGTCGGCTGGCAACGCGCCGGTATTTACGGAGGCCGGTTCACTGAAATTCTCGCTCGGAATGAAGTCGTCCGGCAGAGCGCCGGCACTTAGCGAGGCTGGTTCACCAAAAGTCTCAGTAGGGACGAAATCAGCTGGCAACGCTCCAGTATTCACGGATGTGGATTCACCAAAAGTCTTAGAGATAAAGTCGTCTGGGAGTGCGCCAGTACTTACGGAAGCCGGCGGCGTTAGAGGCTGCGTCGGAGTTTGATCGTCAGCCCGCCAGGCAGACAGGGTTTCGTTTGAACGTGGCTGTTCCATTGCCGGCTCATCGATCGAAATTTCCGCAAGATACTCTCCACCCATTGCGCCGCTTCCCACGGGACCTAACATCGTAATCCGCTGGGCTCCCGCTTCGTCTTTCAAGACTGAAACCAAATTCGGCGTGCTACCTCGTGTGGCGATTTCTGAGTCGGAGTGTGGAGAGCTTTCTGAAGAAGGAGATGGCATGAGAAGGCGGCCGCCCAGACTCTCCATCATGAAACCCCATTCCCTGAGGGAAGGACGAGCGTCAGATAATCTCGACAATGCTCGGCC
>JAWWPL010000412.1:0-4010 GCA_033850605.1 Blastocatellia bacterium
CTAAGACTTCGGACGAGCGTGACCGTCTCTATTTTCAGTTAGCCGAAGAGGCTATGCGAAAGGATGACCTGCGGGCGCACGACTTTGTCGGCAAGATTGACGACAGCGAATTTCGAAAACAAGCACAGGCGTACATTGACGCTACTCTGGCCACTCGGTCGGTGCAGAGGAAGAAGGTCGAACTTGCGCTGGAGCTGGTCCAAAAAGGAGAGTTAACTCATATTCAGCGAGTCTGGCTCCTGACTCAGTTGGCGAAACTGCTGGCGAAAACAGACCGTGATAAATCGTCATCATTGCTGGAAGATGCGTTGCCCGAGGCGCGGCGCATTGAAGGACTGGATCCCGACCGGCCCCGCGCACTATTGGCGATAGCTAATGCGCTAAGACTGATCGAACCGTCGCGCGCGTGGGATTCGGTGTTCGAGGCAGTAAAGGCCGCTAACTCGGCTGAAGGTTTCACAGGTGAAGACGGCAACCTGAACATCCTTTTCCAAGCCAAAGGCTTCTCCTCGGTGAGTGACATGCAGGAACCAGATTTCGATATCAAAGGAATTTTTGGTTTGCTGGCCAAGGATGATTACGATCGAGCCGTGGAGTTGGCGGGCGGTTTCCAGGGTGAGGCGCCGCGCGCCGCTGCGGTAATCGCCATCGCTCGGTCCGTACTAAGCGAGAAGAGTCCTTCGGTTCTTAAGCCGCAGCCGGCTATCAGGAATTAGCTGGATGAACCGGATGGTTAGAGCGTCTGCCCTAACCATCCGCTCGGTTGAGTTTAGTCTCTCGGCCCTTCGATAAAGTTCCTGAGGACGCGCGCGCGCGAAGGATGCCGCAGTTTTCTGAGGGCTTTGACTTCGATCTGCCGGATCCGCTCTCGCGTGACCTGAAAGTCTTCGCCTACTTCTTCCAGGGTGCGTTCGCGGCCCTCGACGTCCAATCCAAATCTCAAGCGAATTACCTTTTCCTCTCGCGGGCTTAAGGTTTGCAGCACATCGCCGGCGATATCACGCAGGTTAGCAGTGATCACGCGCTCGGCAGGGCTGACGGTTGATTTGTCTTCGATGAGGTCTCCGAATTGTGAATCTCCGGCCTCGCCAATCGGCGTCTCCAGCGAAATAGGTTGTTGCGTCAGCTTTAACGCCTTATTTACCTTTTCGACCGAGGTGCCCATGCGTTTCGCGATCTCTTCTGTGCTCGGTTCGCGTCCCAGGTCCCGTACCAGATCGCGCGACACGGTCCTCACCTTGTTGAGCACCTCGATCATATGAACCGGAACGCGAATGGTGCGCGCCTGATCGGCAATCGCTCTCGTGATCGCCTGACGGATCCACCAGGTGGCATAGGTTGAGAACTTGTAACCCCGCCGCCAATCGAACTTATCGACACCCTTCATGAGGCCGAGATTACCCTCTTGGATGAGGTCGAGAAAATTCAAGCCGCGGTTCTGGTATTTCTTGGCAATCGAAACCACCAGACGCAGGTTCGCTTCAGTCAGTTCGTGTTTTGCCTGTGCAGCCTGGGCTTCGCCAATGGCAATCATGCGATGCGAACGCTTGATTTCCGCGGGCGAGACGTGATGCGCCGCTTCAATCTCTCTGAGACGGCTTCGGGCCTCGCGAACATGTTTGGTAAGTTCCTTCTTATCCTGTTCCTTAATACGTTTGGCGCCGAGCTTTTCTGTATGTTTCTGAATCTGAAGCTCGATTGCGCGGGTTTCTTTGTGGACCGCGCCGACCGCGTCGACGAGCCTTTGACGAGCCGGCTCTTTTAGCCCCAGTTTTCCAATCTCCCGCGCGGTTTCAAGTCGAGTGCGCGCCAGCTTCCGTTTGAGCCGGCGGAATTTTTTTACGTTCCTCCCGCGAGCCAGTTTATGTTCCGCCTTCAGCTGCTGGGATTCTTTGAGCCCGCGTTGATAGAGCACGCCAATACTTTGAATACTGGCAATCGTTCGCAGAAGATACTCAGCCGCTTTGTCTTCCTGCTCGTCCATTTCCTCGTCAGAGAAAGTAACGACCTCGCGAATACCAATCTTGTGGGCCTCCAGCTCCTTGCCGATCTTCAGCAGTTCGGCTACGGCGATTGGAGAGCGGGTAATCGCCCGCTGCGCCCGCTTCTGTCCCCATTCAATCCTCTTAGCGATCGAGACTTCCTGTTCCCGGGTCAAGAGCGTTACCAGACCCATTTCTCTCATATAGAGCCTGACGGGATCAGACGCTTTATCCAACGTACCCGCCGATAGATCCAGTTCCGGATCCTCGGGTAGGCGATCATCATCTTCATCGGCCGAGAAAGCGGCCTCTTCATTCAGATCTCCCCCGGCAACCGGAGTCTCGAGTTGCTGGAGAACCTCATTTATGTCTTCCGGTGAGATAGAGTCTTCCATGAGCCCCTCGTCGAGGCTGGTAAACGTTGGCGCAGCTGCGCCCATCAATCCAATCCCATTCTGTTCTTGTTCAAGCCTAATCAATTAAGAACCCTCCCTTTTTTCCACGCAACCCTGACAATTCACCTTGTAATAAGCCCGCTAATCGCCGCGAATCTGTACTACTGTTCAAATCTATTTGGCCGTTCCGCCCTGTGACTCTCTGGGAATCACCTCAAAGCTCAGTTTCTCAGTACGCCTGATAACCATCAACGACGATTTGCGTCCGATGCGATCTTCGGTCAAAAGTTTATGAAGATCATCGATTCCGGCAATCGGGCTATCGTCAAGGCCTACAATGATATCACCCATCAATACTCCTGCGTTTCTCGCGGGGCTATCACCCTCAAACGAGACAACTAGGATTCCAGTTCCAACGGCAAGGTTGTAGTAACGCACGATTCGTCGCGGAATCGGAACATTTTGCCCAGCCAGCCCGATATAACTGCGACTTACCTTACCATCCCGAATAAGCCGGCTGGCTACGAATTTTGCGGTGTCGATCGAAGTAGCAAAGCAGATTCCCTGGGCCGGTAGGATCATCGCCGTATTCACGCCAACCACTTCGCCCTGTGAATTAACCAGCGGTCCCCCAGAATTGCCCGGGTTGAGCGCCGCGTCCGTTTGAATCACATCGTCCATCAAGCGTCCCGATTGCGCGCGCAGGGATCGCCCGAGGGCGCTGACTACTCCCGCCGTAACGGTATACTGAAACCCATACGGATTTCCGATGGCGACGACCAATTGCCCAACGCGGATTTTTTGCGCGTCGCCCAAGCTGGCAGGTACTAGATTGGGCGCATTGATCCTGATCACGGCCAGATCGGTATCCGGATCGTCTCCGATTAGGTCCGCCACGAACTGGCTTCCATCGGCGGCGATCACCTCAATTCTTTTGGCCCCGTGCACCACATGACTGTTGGTCAGAATAAACCCGTCAGGTGTGAAGATGAAGCCTGAGCCACTGCCGCGAGCTTCCGGGCGCATTTGTGCGGATTTTCCGAGTTTGGCGCCAGCAGCGTACTGGACCTCTATGAAGACTACCGAGGGACTGACCTTTTCGGCCGCGCTGATGACCGCGCGCGAATACGCGTCCATTAAGTCCTCGCCCCGGTCAGAGTCCTTCACGGGGGCGGCCGCGATCGGTCCCATTTCTGGACCAAACACCTTGTCGTTAATCAATTCAATTTGAGACTGCATTATCAATTCGAATTCGCGAAGTTACTTCTTTATACGATGGTTCGCCGCGTGAAGTTTAGTGTCTCGTTTTTTGCTTGATACTCGGCTTCAAACGCAGCACGACGTCTTCTATCGTAATCTTGCCCAACACATCTTCAATCGCCGAGTCGATTTCGCCCCTCACATTCTTCAAGACCGGCCCAATACTTGCCCCCACGGGACAACGGTGGCTGGGACGCTTCGGATGAAGTGAGAAAATATCCGTGCACTCAACAGCCCGGTACACATCCAGCAGGCTGATTTGTGCGGGTTTGCGAGCGAGGCGGGAACCGCCCGTCGCACCCGTGTGCGAAACCACCAATTTGTCCTCAGCCAACTCGCACAACATCCTCCTGATGACTACCGGATTCGTGTT
>JAWWPL010000429.1:0-5215 GCA_033850605.1 Blastocatellia bacterium
GATGAAAACGGGACTTTTACGATCTCGCCATCAGCGCGCTCGACTTTTACGCTCGGCGTGGTCAGGGCCTGGGTAGTCTTCATGCTACGGACGACGCCACGCACACGATGCCCATCGCGAGTTACAATTTCGATATTGCTCTTGCCATAGAGCGGCTGCAGCGCCGCCAGGGCTTTGGTTACTTCCATGCAAAATGCCTTCGCTGAAGTGGTCCGGGGTTGGTCCGACTATACTTGTTCGGGTCGGGTTCGTAAACCAGCGTGGTCTTAGTGTCAGAAGCCCGACCGTCAGGGAGGGCATCTTTGGAGGGGTTGTTCATCGTAACCTGGCCCTCCCTCACGGTCGGGCTTCTGACACACTGGATGTTCCGGCAAAAAGACGCAACCAATCCTTCTCGATCGGCGTATAATTTGGCGTTAGTCCTTCGACCGGCTTAGTTATCGAGCACATTCGGCATGCAGCCTCAGCAAAAATCCAGTGGGAGCGGTTTCGGCTCGGCAGATCAGAGCGGCGCCATCGTTTGCGGCCAATGCGGAGCGCCGATGCCGACCGGAATGCGTTTCTGTCGCACGTGCGGCAATCGCCTCGGCGAAGGTCCGGCCGAGTATACGGAAACAGTCAGACTGTCCCCCGGCGCCAACGCTGCGAACGCGCAATTCAAATCTCAGTATGCTGCCGGTATGGGCGGACCGATGGCCCGACAAAGCGCCAGCAGTTATTTGAAGCCCAGGCGTCGTTTGGGCTTTAGCGGGATGACCTGGATTTGGATTGTGCTGGGACTATTTTTCGCTAGCGGCGGGCTCCTGAGCTCGCTTAGGCTTCGCGCTCCGCGCCCGGGCGCGGCGCCGGCAGCGAGTTTCTCGTCGACCCGTTCTTATGTGGGTGTCGAGCAACTCAAAACCAGCGACGGAGGAGTGACGTTCGATTTGGTGGCGCCTCCAGACTCACCTGCAGATAAGGCCGGACTGGTTGGCGGTGACATCATCACCAGCTTCGATGGTCACGCGGTCGCCAGCGAGGGTCAGATGATGGATCTGTTGGAACAAACGCCGGTGGGTAAGACGGTAGAAGTGGTCTACCTGCGGGATGGACTGACAAAGAAGACACTGATGACGACTATCTCCGAGGCTGCCTTTGATCAACTAAAACAAGTCTTCAATAATCGTCCCGAGGGGAAAGGGGTCTTTGGATTTGAAAGGGATCGAACGGAGCGTATTAGTAATCCCGAAACCAAGACCTACGGTGTGCGCATTGATTGGGTCGATCCGAACGGGCCGGCTGATCTTTTTGGGATTAAGGAAGGCGACATCATAACCGACTTTGACAAGGCCCCGATCCGAACCAGCGAGGAATTACTTTCGCGAGTGCGCCGCGCTATACCAAAGAGTGTCGTTGAAGTAGGTTTGTTGCGCGACGGTCAGGCCCTGAAAATTCCCATGACGATGGGTCGGGGTCGATAGGACAGAACCGCCTGCGGTAGCGGGCGGTTGAGTCAAGGCCGTCATATAGATCGAAACATAGATCAACCGCCCGCTCCCGCAGGCGGTTCCGACGCCGAACCCGAGTGCTCCCGCATCTGATGTTCCATTTCGAGCCGCGCTTCTTCGCGTTCTTCTTCAGTCTCGTCAGATTCGAAAGCTGCAAATAATGCGTAAGGATTTTCGGCTACGAGACGCAACTCCCAGGCTTCCCGGCCCCCCTGTGAAGGGCGCGCAAACCAGAGCGCGTCAAATTCGCCATCACTTAAACTGGCTTCGCTAAATACTTCAGCATCTTTCAGTTCATTTCGCGTATCGGGTTTGATTAAGACGCGCTTCAACTCCCAGCCGTGGCGCTGATAAGTCGCGATGATCTCTTTGAAGAGTTCTAGTGACGGCAAGTGAGTTCTCTGCGCCTCCTCTGCGTGCTCTGCTTGGCTGATGAGGTCAGTACCGGGAGCGATAGCGACCGGGTTATGTTCCGACAGACTCAACCATGGCGTGGATTAAGACCCGGTCGCTATCGCTCTCGGTACTGACCTCATGCGGCAGAGGTCGCAGAGCACACGCGAGAAGAACAGACTAATTAAGAGGAAGCGCCGACAGGGTGTGCGGCGTTGGCCGGCGCGTAATAAAGAATCCGGTTGCAGTTATCGCAGGTGATCACTTCGGCTCCGCGGCGTACGTCGGCCATTATCTGCGGCCGCAGCGACATGTGGCAGGCGGTGCAGGCGCCGTTGCGAGCTTCAGCCATCGCCACTCCGTCGCGTATACGCGCGGCGATCCGTTTGTAAAGCGCGCTGGTGGCTTTGGGAAGTTCACTGGTCAGGCGATCGCGTTCGGCGATCGCGGCGGCAACCTGCTGCTGTTGAGTCTGCACTTGTTCGTCGAACGCTTTGAAACGCTCTTTCATATCCGCGCCCAATTTTTCGACTTCCGGCGCGCGTTCAGCTAGATCCTTTTCAGCTTGTTCAGCGATTTCCATTTGCTCGAGGACTTGTGTCTCGAAGGCCGAAATCTGTTTGCGCGCGGCATCCGCTTCGCGAATTGCGGCCGTGTACTCGTCCGGCTTCTTGGCAGCCATCAGATTTCGATCGGCACGTTCGGCGCGTTGTTTCTGTTCGAAGATTTCAGTTTCCAGGCGGGCGCGTTCGTTGCGGGCATTATCGCGCAGGTCTTCGAGGGCGCGAATTTCAAAGGCGCGCTGATCGAACTCTCTTTCGATCTCGGCGCGCCTGTCAGGAATGCTTTCTATTTCAGCCTGTAGTCTTCTTATATTGGTATCAGCGTTCTGCAAAGCCATTAACTGCGCTAACTCTGCTTTCACTCTTTATCGACTCCTCGCAAGAATATGGTGGTTGTGAACGATGGCATTCATGAAGTAATAATCACACAAGCAGAGCCCGCGCGCAAGCGGACGCGAGGAACAAAGCCTTGATACGGCCAGGCAGACGTGTTATATGAGCCGACTCAACGCCGGAGACGATTCACTGTGAAACCTTACAACGTGACCGGGTATTCTCTAATCGCCGCTCATCTCGTCGCCGCGGGTCTTGTGGCCCCTGCAAAATGGGGTTTTGTGGCAGGAGCAGCTGGAGGTCTTGCCTACCTAATCTTCATTTGGTTTTCGGGCGGACTCTACCTTTCCGATGTTATGCATATGGGGATTGCGCACAAAACACTTGATTACAAAGATTGGTTCATCAAGTTCGTTGTCCTCTTCTATAACGTGACGGGGATATATATAAATCCCACGACCTGGGTCAACCGACACCGTCACCATCACGCTTTCTCTGACCACGATGGCGATCCTAACAAGTTGGACGGAGACGGATTTTGGCGAACCATGTTCCTCTGCATTTTTCCTTATCAATGCAAATCCAATCTGGCAAAGGAGCCGATCTTCAAGTCCTGGCCTTTTCGCCTAACTTCGAGTCGTAGCTTCGGAGTATTTTCTCAACTCAGTAGTTTCGGTTTGCTTTGGTTTTTGACAAAGGACTGGCAGTACTCGCTCGTGCTTTGGGTTGGCGTGAGGTTTTTCGCGCTGTGGATAAACATGGTGCAGAATTACTGGACCCACGACCGTCGCTTTGGCACTCGACGCTATCAAGAGGAGCGCGACAACGCTATGAACCTTGGCGAGTGGCTCCCCGTTACCGCCTCGTTTAGCGCCAGTCTTCAGAATAATCATCATCACTTCCCGCACTTTCTGAGAACGAGCCATGATCCCGAAGAATATGATTTTGGCTTTTTGACGGTACGCGTTATGAAGGCCATGGGACTGGTTAAGGCAACGTCCGCCGGGGCCCAGAAGCCGGAAGGAATTCTGCTTCGAAGTATTGGTTTTTGAATTCGGCGATTTGATAAGAATGCAGCAACCGTCAAAACTGCTAATCGTTCTTGGTTATCTTATCTCAACGTTCTGCATTGCTACGGCGCAGACTCCGTCACCTTCACCGTCGCCCGCACCCCCTGCCACCGAGATCTTCATGATCGACCTTGGTACCACCGGGGCGGGCAATCTGAAGGTGGGCCAACCGGTAAAAATTTCGAACTGGGACGGCTATAACAACCAACCTGCGTTCATGCCTGATGGCAAAAGCATCCTCTACACCTCCATTCGCGGGAAGCAGGCGGACATCTATCGCTATGACATTGGCAGCATGGCGACTACTCAGGTTACCAACACGCCTGAAAGCGAGTACTCGCCGACGTTGATGCCGGACGGGAAATCGATTTCCGTCGTGCGCGTTGAAGGTGATGGCACCCAAAGGCTTTGGAAGTTTCCGCTCGCCGGCGGGGCGCCTTCGCTGATTCTGGAAAACATTAAGCCCGTGGGCTATCACCTTTGGATCGATGAAAACACGCTGGCGCTTTTTGTGCTGGGAAAACCGAATACCCTGCAACTGGTCGATCTGCGATCCGGGAAAGCGGATTCGATCGCCGACAATCCCGGACGGATCCTGCGTCGGGTGCCGCATCAGAATAAGTTCAGTTTCGTGCAAAAAAATTCTGATCAGGAGTGGCTGGTTAAAACCTTCGACCTAAAGACGCGGGAGACCGCGACGTTCATCAAGACATTTCCCGGCGTGGAAGACTATGCCTGGACCATCTCGGGCGTGCTGTTGATGGCGAATGGGTCAAAGCTGTTTGCGCGGAAGAAATCGGATTTCGCGTGGGCAGAACTGGCCAACTTTTCCAACGCCGGATTGAAGAACATCACGCGGATTGCCGTTAGTCCGAAGGGAGATCGGATCGCGATCGTTGCCCGACGCTAATCTGGTATCTAATGAAAGATTTTTGGTAAACTGGATCAACGGAGGAAGTGATGGTAACCGAACCGGTAACTCTGCAAATCGAAGTTGACGCGGCGCGAGCTTTCAGATCAGCATCCCCTGATGGACAGGAAAAGCTCCAGATACTGATGAGCGTGTTGATGAAAGAATACTCCAGAACAAACTCGCCTTCTTTAAAACGAACAATGGACGCGATTGGTGAGCGGGCGAGAGAGAAAGGACTGACGCCTGAGCTTCTGGATTCAATTCTAAAGGGCGAGTGATTTGCGGATTGTACTAGACACAAATGTTGTCGTAAGTGCTCTGCTGCTTTCCGGTTCCGTTCCTCGCTTGGCCTTTGATAAAGCCCTTGACCACAGTCAGATTCTAATCTCGAACTCCGGTTCTGCTCGAACTCGCTGAAGTCCTCGCTCGCGATAAGCTCAACAAGTACTTAACAGA
>JAWWPL010000433.1:0-6183 GCA_033850605.1 Blastocatellia bacterium
CGGCTTTAGCCCGGTGTCCCGGAGTTGGAACTCGGAAATAGAAACCGTTTGAAACGGTTTCCGGTGGTTGTAGGGTCCTTGTACACCGGGCTGAAGCCGCGGTGCTAATGAGACAGTACTTAAAGATTGGCCCGTCAAGGACCCTCGTCTTTTCCGTTTAGCGTCAACTCATTTCGCGCGAAGCCGCCCTGACGCGAGAGAAAACGGGCTTGGATGCTGCGAGGTTCCGGCAACCTACGGCCAGTCTTCTCATCAAACTCACGTGGCCGGAAGTTATCAATAAAGGCCCAAAGATCGTGATAGCATACCGCCGGACGACTTGGGAAACTGTTTGAGCAAAGATCGGTTCCAAATTGACGGATTGATTTTGGCCGGAGCCCAGCGCCTGCTGGCGCGCTCAGCCAATGTGCGTGGCCTCGAGGCCGGCCTGTTGGCGCCGCGCCTGCGAGCGTCGGTCGAGAAATATGTTTTGAAGGACAACCCCGACCCTGGACCGGAAACGATCGACAAGTTCATCGATGGGTTGCATGCTGACGATCTGTGTCTGGTAATCGCATGTGAGCGAGGCGATCAGGGCGCCTGGAGCGATCTCTTCGAAGGGTATGGAGCGACAGTTAGGTCCGCGGCTCGATCAGCCAGCTCGAACGAAGCGATGGCGGATGATGTCGCGCAATCAATCTGGGCCGACCTTCACGGGTTGAAGTTGCGTGAGGATGGGAAGCCCGCGGGAAAGTTGTCTTACTACTCGGGCGCCGGTTCGTTGGGGGGCTGGCTGCGTGCGGTTGTGGGACAGTTGGCGATAGATCAGCATCGCCGGCAGTCACGCTTGGTGCAGACCGAAGAGGACGCGGACCTCGAGCGACTGGCGCACGGTGCGACCGGCGAATCGGACGGCGCCGGCGCTTTTCATTCCGCGACTGGACCCGAAGAATTGTTGGCGCGCTCGATGGCTTCAGCCGACGTAGAAAAGGCACTGGCGCGCGCTCTTGCCGATCTCTCTGATGAGGATCGATTACTAATGAAGTTGTACTATTTCGATGGCTTACGCCTGCGCGAAGCAGGAGTGGTGCTGGGAGTCCACGAAGCCACTGCCAGCCGTCGCCTGACTCGGATCCATGGCCAGATCCGAGAGCTCGTCGAATCGATCCTGATGAAGGAGCATGGCTGGACCAAGACCGAAGCCACTCGATCGTTGGCTGAGGTTGCAGCTCACTTACAGACGGAAGTGGAACCAATGTTGGCGGGAAAGGCAGGTCAGACTCTGCATGGCTCGCCGGCTGGCGGATAGGAAGGGTGATTGGATTGAATGGCCATTCAATCACGATGATTTCGCAAGTAATTTAGGGCGCAACCGTTCATCAAACAGGGAGCAATCGCGCCGGCTCCAGCATTAAAGAGAAACATGACATCTAACGACGCACAAATTGATGTTCTGCTCCGGCGTTACGCGGGACAGTCGCAGAGCCAGGACGCGGGCGAACATCTGGACCCGGACGAGCTTAATGCGTTCGCCGAAGGCTCGCTGCCGGCGGCGGCGCGTTCTCGTTACGTCTCGCACCTCGTCGATTGTGATAATTGTCGTCAGATCGTTTCTCAGCTGGCGATCAGCGGCGGGGCTCTGGTCAAGACGGAGAGCGAAACGACGGCAGACACTCAGGGCTACTCGTGGTGGAAAAGATTCTCAGGATTTTTCTCGCCACTCACACTGAGTTACGCAGCGTTGGCAGCCGTCTTAATAGTCATTGTAGGTGTCGGTTTCTTTGTCATGCGACAACCTCGCGAGACACGGCTGATAGCACATAACGATCAAAGCCAACCCAACCCGGAGAGCGCGGTCAAGCCCCCCGCAACTGCGCAAACCAACAGCGCTCCACAGTCGGAAGGGTTTGAGAATAAGCAAGAACCATTGACTTCGACTTCGCAGGCCTCTCCGGGTCCGGATGAGATTTCGAAGTTCGGCAAACCGGCAGACAAACCGGCTGCAGTTTCCAAGTCAGCCAAAGAACCGGAAGCGCCCACTAACCCTCTGCCTGTAGCTGGGAAGAAAGCCGAGACCGGTGCGGCACAAGTGGTGCCATCTTATGCGCCGCAACCTCCGCTTGAGGGACAACGCGCCGAGAGCTTATCGCGCGCCGAGCAGAGCCCGAAAGGCCTGGGTTCGGCTTCAGGTCCTCGTAAGGGAGCGCCCGTTGATAACCTCAAGTTGGATGATCGGGCGCGCGCCGGAGAATCCGAAAAGGACAATCTCGGAGGAGCTGACAGCACCAATCGGGCCGTGAATCAACCATCAGCGTCCAGAAGAGCCAGTGATGAGAAGGCGAAGGGGCCGCGAAGAGATGCCGAGAACAACGTGCGCAGCCGCAATTCGAACGAAGTTCTTCTGAGCGATGCCAACAAGGCCCAGGGAGTGGTCAGTTCGACGCGGGCCGCGGCGGAAGAGAAGCCACCGGAGACGCGCTCGGCGGGCGGACGCAAATTTCGCCGCCAGGGTAATGCCTGGGTCGACGTGAAGTTCAAATCGTCGATGAATCTAAAGAGTATCTCGCGCGGGTCGGGTGAATTTAACGATCTTGATTCTGGACTTCGTTCGATTGCTCACGAACTCGGCGGCGAGTTAATAGTTGTGTGGAAGGGCAAGGCTTACCTGATTCGCTAACTCCCTCCGCAAAACGTCTCAGAAGCCCGACCGTGAGGGAGGGCACGTAACGATAGCGAGCCCTTGCTGACAAATCCCACTGAACCTCTGCGCCGTGCGCGGCGTATGAACTATCAGACCGGCAAATTCGCGACTCTCGTTTACTATTCAGCTGTTAAGACTTACCATTCACACATCATGTACTGTCCATCCTGCGGCGCCGAATACACGATCGAGCTGAAGTACTGCAATCGCTGCGGTGCGAACTTGAACATCGGATTGGCGACGCAGCCCGAACCAGTGATCGTGAATATCACCAAACCTGCGCTAGTCATTGGTACGACGATCGTGCTGCTGACGCTGGGCGGGTTTGGTGGGTTGATGGGAGGCTCGATCGGCTTAGCCCAGGTCGTTCATGGAAACGATCCTTTGATAGCCATGATATTGTTCGGCATGTTGACTATTATGATCGTCGATATCTTTCTGGTTCGTCTCTTGGTAAAAATCGTCAACACGTCGCTCTCTGGGAATACGCAACCCCAGCCGAGGCGGCCGAACGCGCTGCCTAACCCTCAGATGATTCAATCTCCGCAACCTGCGCCCGGCCGGTTGACGCAAGGAGTGCCCAGCGTCACCGAGGGCACGACCCGATTTCTCGAACCCGCTCAGACTCCGTCCGAAACCCGCGATCGCTCGACCGCAAATAAACTTGAGCGCTGATTCGTGACCCGGAGCGCCCCGCTGTTGCTCTCGACACCCTGTGTTGATACAGTCTGCTTCCGTTCGGACAGCCATTAAACAAAGAGGTGTCGCCAAAATGCGATCGACCCAGATCAACTGGACCTTTCGTCTGCTCTCCTTCTGTCTTTTACCATGCGTTTTCTTCGCACTCGTTGTTCCTGTTTCCTGGGCCCAGCAGGAGACCCCGGCGAAGGTCACGGCGCCGGCAGTGGGCAAGTCCTCGCATCGTTCTACCAGCAGCGGAAAACAGCTTAACCCGGCGCGCGGCACTCAGATATCAAGAATCGTTTCCCACATTGACCCACATAACATAGAGCGCACCATTCGCAAACTGGTAAGTTTCGGGACGCGAAATACTCTTTCAGAGCAGAACAATCCGACTCGCGGCATCGGGGCCGCTCGCGATTGGCTCTATGGCGAATTCATGAAGGCCGCACAGCGGTCGGGCGGGAGGATGACCGTCGAGAAACAAACATTCGAGCAGCCCAAAGCAGCGCGCGTCCCCGAGCCGACCATGCTGACCAACGTTGTGGCCACCTTGAAGGGAACTCAGCCTGAGTCAGCGAATCGCATCTACGTTGTCAGCGGTCACTATGATTCGATGTGCACCCTTCCCACCGACGCGAAGTGCGACGCGCCGGGAGCAAATGATGATGCTTCGGGAACCGCGGCGGTGCTGGAAATGGCGCGGGTGATGGCGCCGTTCAGCTTCGACGCTACGATCATTTTCATGACTGTACCGGGTGAAGAGCAGGGATTGCTGGGTGCGACGCACTTCGCGGAAGAAGCAAAGAAGAACAACATGGACATCGAGGCCATGTTCACCAACGACATCATCGGCAGTTCGCTGGGCGGTAATGGCGCGCGTGATCCGCACACGGTGCGGGTCTTTTCCGAAGGGGTGCCGTCAAACGAGACGACCCAGGAAGCATCTACGCGCCGCAGCGTCGGCGGTGAGAATGATTCGCCATCGCGCCAGCTAGCTCGCTTTATTAAGGAGACCAGTGAGCGTTACGTGCCCTCGATGAAGGTCTGGATGATCTATCGCCGGGATCGCTATGGCCGCGGTGGCGATCATCAGCCGTTCCTCGAACGCGGCTATGCGGCAGTGCGCTTCACTGAGCCGAATGAGAATTACCAACATCAACATCAGAACGTGCGCACGGAAAACGGCATTCAATACGGCGACCTGCCAGAGTTTGATGACTTTAACTACATCGCCAACGTCGCGCGCGTGAATGCCGCTGCGCTGGCTGTCCTGGCTTCGGCGCCGGCGAGACCAAAGACTGTGAGCTTTCCGACGAGCCTCTCCAACGATACGCCGATCAAGTGGGACGACAACAAGGAGGCCGATATCGCCGGCTATGAAATTGTTTGGCGAGACACAACTGAGGCGGTGTGGACCCATTCTCGCGCCGTTGGCAAGGTCAACACTTATACGATGAAGGGTATGTCGAAAGACAACTACTTCTTTGGCGTGCGCGCGGTGGATAAGGAAGGGAATCGGAGTCCCGTGAGTTACCCCAGACCGCTGCCACGGACGCGACCGGGAACTAATCCGGCGACGGTCACTCCGCCGCCAGACTAAGATTCTCATGTCTTTTTCCTTACGCGAACGCGAATACTTCGTTGACCTTTTCCCGGACTTGAAGAGCCTGTGTCACAAACAGAGATGGGCTATTCTTAATTCTAACGCAAAGGACGCAAAGTTATTCGCAAAGGAACGCAGAGAAAGGTCTTCCTTTGCGTTCCTTTGAGAATGCCTCAGCGCACTTTGCGGTTAGAAAAGTCGATTCGTTAAGCGAATGACCCAGATTTGACACAGACTCTGAAAGGCTGGGCTAAATTCAGATCGACGCTACGCGTCGAAAGTACTTGTTCAGAGTTTCCTCAAATATGTTCGCGTGGTATCTAACTCAGATCAGGGACTACGGACCCGTTCGCGCAAGCCGCCTATTTTGCCGAGTGGCCTGGCGCCGGATGTTTGTGATCTTCTGTAACGGGACGTTGCCGGCAAGGCTAACCTGCCCCTGTTGCGGCTGGCAGGGAAGACGTTTTTTTGACTATATCGAAATGGGATACTCAGTCTCGAATGCCGCGTGCCCGCGTTGCGACAGTCACTCGCGCCATCGCGCGCTGTACATTTGGTTGCAGGATGAGTATCAAATCCGTGAAAAGAAGGGACTGGCGCTGGTGTTCTCGCCTGAGCTGGCCCTTGCGCCACTGTGGCGAACCGCAACCAACCTGAACGTCTGTAAGGTCGATTTGGAACCTGGTCGTGGGGCCGACGTCCTGGCCGACCTCATGCGGTTACCTTTTGTTTCGGACGTCGTCGATCTGATTTGGTGTCATCATGTGATCGAGCAAGTTGCAGACGTTCAGGTCGCGCTCAGTGAGTTGCGCCGCGCGTTGACCTCGCGCACTGGCGAATTGATCATATCAAGCGGTTTAGGCAAGCAGGAAGGTACTATCGAGTTTGGATTCTCTGACAAAACACTGTCAGGAAACCGCCGGCTTTTTGGCTCCGATTTTAGCCGGACGCTGGCCGCGGCGGGCTTTGACGTGCGTCCTATTAACTATGACTTGTCACGCGACGATTGCCTTAAGTATGGAATTTCGCCGGAGCCCTTCTATCGCTGTATCAAGCTCTAGCAGGGTGCTGAAAAAAGGAAAATCAGCCACGGAGACACTGAGTCACGAAGAAAAGCCGAATCGAAATAATCAAAAATGCCAACAAACATGCTCTCTCGTTGTCCTATTCGTTCTCTGTGTCTCCGCGCCTCTGTGGCTAAGAGTAATTTTTCATC
>JAWWPL010000467.1:0-22374 GCA_033850605.1 Blastocatellia bacterium
AACGGAAAGGCGGAGCCTTTCCGCACATCAGGCGGCAAAGCCGCAAACGGTCGCGCATGCGTTCCGGTAAGTGATGAGCGAGATCAACGTACAACTGAAAGATGGTGCCCCGGTCCAGGTTCCTGGCTCGACCACTGTCGCCGAGGCGCTGAAGAAGCTCGACCGGGATATTGCCAAGCAGGCCCTGGCCGCACGCGTTAACGGCCGCGAAGTTGATCTCGCGTACACGTTGGATTCGCAGACGAACGGTGATGCGATCAAGATCGAACCTGTGCTGCCGCAGACTTTGGAGGGTCTGGATGTCCTGCGGCATTCGACCGCCCATTTGCTGGCTGCTGCCGTGCTCGATCTCTTTCCGGGAACCAAGCTCGGAATTGGCCCGGCGTTACTCGAAGATCCGCGCTATGGTTTCTTCTATGATGTGATCGCGCCGCGGACTTTGACTGAGGCCGATCTGCCGGTGATCGAAAAGCGCATGCGCGATATTGCCAAGCGCAACATGCCTTATCGTCGAGACGAGATTTCCAAAGCCGAAGCACTGCGAATGTTTGCCGAGCGTGAAGAGCCTTTGAAATGCGAATTGATTGACGAGAAGGCCGGCGAGGTCGTCAGCGTCTATTACATCGATGGTTCACCCTTTATTGATTTCTGTATGGGTCCGCACGTGCCGAACACGAATCGGCTGCGCGCCTTCAAGGTGCTGTCGCTGGCGGGAGCTTACTGGAAAGGCGATGCAGAGAATCCGCAGATGCAGCGCATCTATGGCACGGCTTTCTTTACGCCGGAGGAATTAGATGCGTGGATCAAGCAGCGCGAAGAGGCCGAGAAGCGCGATCATCGTCGCTTAGGCCGCGAGCTGGATCTGTTCTCAATTCAGGAACAATACGGCCAGGGTTTGGTGCTTTGGCACCCTAAAGGCGGTGTGATTCGCAAGCAGATGGAGGACTATCTGCGCGAGCAACTCGAGCAACGCGGATACGGGCTGGTATTCACGCCGCATATAGCCAGGCGTGAGCTGTGGCAGCTGAGTGGGCATGAAGAAACTTATGCCGATGTGATGTTCGCCCCGACGGAGTTGGAAGGCACGGAGTTCAGGCTTAAGCCGATGAACTGCCCGTTCCATATCGGCATCTATAAGTCGACGCAACGATCCTATCGGGACCTGCCGTTACGATATGCCGAACTCGGCACCTGCTATCGCGCAGAGTTATCCGGTACGCTGCATGGCCTGATGCGCGTGCGCGGCTTCACTCAGGATGATGCACATATTTTCTGTACGCCCGAGACGGTAGGCACCGAGATCGTCAATTGCATTCAGTTTGCTTTTGCGCTCCTCGGTACTTTCGGTTTTGACGAATTCAAAATCGAACTCTCGGTCAGGGGAACCAATCCCACGAAGAAGTATCTCGGATCCGATGAGAACTGGGACCGCGCTGAGTCGGCTCTGGTGCTGGCTCTGACAGAGCAAAATCTTCCGTATGAACGGATGGAAGATGAGGCGGCCTTCTATGGACCAAAGATTGATATCAAGGTCAAGGACTCAATCGGCCGGCTTTGGCAGCTGACGACCGTACAGTTTGATTTCAATTTGCCGCAACGGTTCCAGCTTGAGTATATCGGCGAGGACAATAAACCGCATCAGCCAATCATGATCCATCGCGCACTGTTCGGTTCTGTCGAGCGGTTCTTTGGCGTACTGATTGAACATTATGCCGGTGCGTTTCCAATGTGGCTGGCGCCCGTGCAGGTGGCGGTGTTACCGATCACCGATCGCATTAATGAGTATGCCGGCCAGATCGCCCAGGATTTGCGCGCGGCTGGTCTGCGGGTCGAACTGAACGTGCGTGGCGACAAAATTGGCGCCAAGATTCGTGATGCCCAGTTGCAAAAGATTCCCTTCATGCTGGTGCTCGGCGATCGTGAAGTAGAGGAAGCCAGAGTCGCCGTCCGGGAAAGATTTAAAGGCGACATCGGCGCGATGTCGCTGGCAGAGTTTAAGGAAATGGCGCGACGTTTGGTTGAAACGCGCTCTCTCACTAACACGTAGTTAGTGGCACAGACTTCAGTCTGTGTATTTCCGAAATCGATAGAGTCGAGTTTTAAACCACAGCCACAGACTGAAGTCTGTGCCACTTACCGAGGAGGTGCAGCAATAGCTACAGGTTTTCGAGGCCGCGGTCGTCCCAGTTTTAGCCGTGCGCCGGTTATCCGCATTAACGAACGTATTCGCGTGCCCCAGGTTCGCGTGGTTGCCGAAGATGGCGAGGAGTTCGGGGTCATGGATACGCGTGACGCTATTCGCGCCGCGCGTGAGAAAGGCATGGACCTGGTTGAAGTCGCGCCGAACGCCGATCCGCCGGTGTGCAAGATCATCGACTATGGGAAGTTTCAGTACCTGGCGAAGAAGAAGGCGAACGAAGCCAAGAAGAAACAGGTCGTGATCACCGTCAAAGAAGTTAAGTTCCGGCCGGGCACTGACGAGCACGACTACAGCTACCGCATGAAGCACGCGCGCGAATGGTTGACTGAAGGCGACAAAGTGAAAGCAACAATCTGGTTCCGCGGCCGCGAAATGACGCACCGGGAATTGGGTGCGCGCATTCTGGAGAAGCTGGAAAAGGATCTGGCAGACATCAGCGAAGTTGAGATGCGGCCCCGTATGGAAGGCAACCAGATGTTTACGATCTTTGGGCCCAAGAGGCACAAGGGCGGCGCCAAGCCGGCATCTTCAAGCCAGAGTAGTGGAGCAGGCAGTGGGCCAAAGCCAGCACCGGCGGCGCCTGCACCCGCGACGCCGTTGACGCCTACGACACCGGCGGCGCCAACAACTACGACACCGGCGGCGACAGTAACTCCGGCGGCGCCCGCATCACCGGCAACGCCAGCGCCGAACGGTCCGGGCGAGACACAGTCTTGATCGAATGGGCCGGGAAACTTGAATGCGGTCTGATATATGGAATGGGAATTACAGATCTGAAGTTTGAGATCTCAAGTTTGAAATCTCAGACTTGAGAATGAGAAGTGAAAGGGAAGCAATTATGCCAAAACTAAAGACACACAAGGGAGCGGCAAAGCGTTTTCGCTTTACGGCCACGGGAAAGATCAAGCGAGGCCACTCGCACGCGCGCCACATCCTGACTAAGAAGACCAACAAACGGAAACGATATTTGGATGTTGACGTTCTGGTCGCCGACGGTGACCTCGAACGGGTAAGACGAATGTTGCCGTATGGAAGGGATTAAGGGTTGATATCGACAAACTTCAGTTTGTCGCCGGCTCACTTTGACCTTAGACCTGAGCCTTGATCAGAGAGATGCGACAAACAGGAAGTTTGTCGGACAGTGAAAGGAAGTAATTATGCCAAGAGCAAAAAGAGGAAATAAACGCCTGGAACGGCGGAAGAAAATTCTGAAGTTAGCCAAAGGCTATCGCGGTACCAAGTCGAAGCTATATAGATCAGCGAAAGAATCGGTTGAGCGTGGGTTGAACTTTGCTTATACCGGACGCAAATTGAAGAAGCGCGATTTCCGGGCGCTGTGGATCGTGCGTATTGGCGCCGCGGCGCGCCTCAATGGCTTGAACTACTCGCAATTTATGCACGGTCTGAAGCTGGCGGGAATCGAACTGGATCGTAAGATCCTGGCTGACTTTGCCGCCAAACAGCCCGAGGCTTTTACGGCATTGGCGGCGCAAGCCAAGTCGGCTCTGGAGAACAAGCCACAGCAGCGCGCAGCCGCGTGAGTCGCCGGGCTGGCAAGCGGAGTATCTATGAAAACACATTCGTTAAACCGAAAGTCGTTATTGAAAACCGTGGCTGGCTGCTTTCTTCTGTTGCTCTCGGCGCTGAATCTTTTCGGACAAAGTAATGCGCCGGTTCCGAAGCCAACTTTGGATCAGTATGCGGGTAATTATAAGGGAACAGCTGCGGATCCCGCCGGCGCCATTACGCTGACCCTCGAAATCAAGGCCGAGAACAGCAAAGTGTCCGGCCGTTTAAGCGCACCGCAGAAAGAGCAGCCGCTGACATCCGGCGAGGTAGTTGACGGCAGGCTAACGATAAAAACCGGAGCCGGTAACACTGCAGGAAGCCTCGTGTTGCAGCAACGCGATAAGAAGCTTGTCGGTGAGTGGAAAGTGGATGGCAAAACTCGTCAGGTCGAGTTTGAGCGAGTACCGGCTGAAAAGGAACCTGCCGCAGCCGAAGTAAAGAAGGCGCCGGAACCTTCGTCCGCCGAGGTGTTGACCGGTGTCTGGGATGCCGCCGCCGATGCGCAGGGGCAGGCTTTTCCATTTACACTTACGTTGAAGGTCGAAGGCGAGAAGGTGACGGGAAGCAGCAGTTCGCAACTTGGTGAATCCACAATTTCATCCGGCACCTGGAAAGACGGGAAGCTGGCAGTCGTGCTCGACGGCAGCGCTGGACAGGTGGCTCTGATTGCGACCCTGGTTGATGGGAAGCTGTCCGGTGATTACGACTTCGCCGGCCAGTTGCAAGGTAAGTGGGTGGCAGCAAAGAAGAAACCCTAGGGCGACGGATTCAAGGTTGAATACTCACGCAAGCCGCGTAGCTTGTTGTTCGAGAGGCGGATTTTTGGAAACGGCGTCGCGGAGAGGTTTGATAGCCCTAAAAGGGCTAAATAAAATAGCCCAGGGCAACGCCCTGGGGAAACAAACGCCCCTTTTTCTTTTGTAAGCCCTGTTTGTAAGCCCTGAAGGGGCGACACGATTGTTCAGCCCTTTCAGGGCTGCATTCATTCTACGATTTCGTACCCAGGGCGTTGCCCTGGGCTATTTTTAGGTAGCCCTTTCAGGGCACTAGCTTGAGCCTAAAGACGGGGAGTCAGCCAGTGACAGAAGGTCTGAAACCAGAGGATGTTGAACCTCAAGCCAAACTGGTTGAGGGGGAATTCTGGAAGTGGCAGGAACGTTTTCACCCCGTCTTCGATTCTCGCGAGAAATTGCTCGATGCCCTGAACAATCAATGGGAAGGTACAAGCTCGCTTCATAGCGCTGAAGCTGCTTTGACCGAGGTCAAAATTGAACACAACCGCTTGCTGGGTAAGAAGAGTACTCTTAGTGGGCTGAAAAAAAAGATCGGGCTCGTCAATCCTACATATAAATCAGTCGTGGGCCAGAGAGTTCAGACTCTCGAACGCAATATCAAAGATGCGATGATCCAGGCCGAGGATCGGCTTAAGCACTTAATTGCAGAACTCCGTACCCAACGCGAAACCATCGACCTAACCATCCCCGGACGCCGCCCCCCTTCCGGCCATTTGCACCCGATCACTCTGATGCGCGAGCGGATAGAAGATATTTTTGTCGCGCTCGGCTATGCGGTGGAAGATGATCGCGAGATCGAAACCGACTTCTACAATTTCGATGCGCTCAATATTCCGGAAGGACACCCGGCGCGTGATCCGCAGGACACGTTCTATACCACTGACGGCTTTGCATTACGATCGCAGACCTCGACCGTGCAGATTCACGCGATGCAGAGACGCGGCGCCCCGGTGCGCATGATCGCCCCCGGCCGTGTCTTCAGGCGCGATACTCCCGATCCGACGCACAATCCAATGTTCTTTCAGGTTGAGGGACTCTGCGTGGATCGCGGAATTACCATGGCGCACTTGAAAGGCACGCTGGCAGAGTTTGTGCACCGTCTGTTTGGTCCAGAGACCAGGACTCGTTTCCGGCCTTCGTACTTTCCCTTCACTGAACCGAGCGCGGAGGTCGATTACAGTTGTTTCAACTGTGGCGGTAAGGGCTGCCGTATCTGCAAAGGCTCCGGCTGGATCGAATTGGGCGGCTCTGGCATGGTCCATCCGAATGTATTACGCGCCGCCAACGTCGACCCCGAAGAATTCACTGGCTTTGCTTTTGGCTTGGGTATCGATCGGACCTGCGCGCGAATTTATCAGTTGGATGACATCCGGCTGCTGTTCGAGAACGACGTTCGTTTTCTTGAGCAGTTCCGATAACGGTGTGTCAGGCTCTAAGATCGGCGATTGTGCGGCTATGCCGCCTGATGTGCGGAAAGCCTCCGGCTTTCCGAGTGATCTCTTTTAGAGCTGATGAGGCTCCGCCTCTTTTTCGCGAGGCGTAGCCTCACGCGTTTTCTATCTCATCGTAAGGCCGAGCCTTACCGCACATCAGGCGGCATAGCCGTTGGTCAAAGCCGGATGATCGCGTAGTTGGAGAACACCCGGTCGCTACCGCTCTCGGTACTGACTCCATGTCGCAGCGTTGAGCGACAATAAAGAGAAGCACAGCACAAAGATCAAGCCCATGCTTATTAGTTACAACTGGCAACACGAATTGACCGGCACGAAGCTCGACCCTCAGGAGGTGAGGGAACGGCTGACGCATGTTGGTCTGGCTGTCGATGCGGTTGAAGCGCACGACGGCGATTTCGTGCTGGATGTTGAGGTGCCCTCGAACCGCGGTGATTGTCTGTCTCATATTGGAATCGCGCGCGAACTGGCCGTTATTGAAAAGTCCAAGGTTCAAAGTCCAAAGTCCAAAGTCCAGAACTCAAGTGGTAGGACGTTGGATTTTGCCTCGGTGGAAATCAAGGATAAGGATTTATGCCCACGTTATGCTGCCAGAGTTGTGCGGGGTGTAACCATTGCTCCGTCACCCGAGTGGCTGGTAAAGCGTCTGGAGACTCTCGGCCAGCGCCCCATTAATAACGTCGCGGACATAACGAACTATGTTCTGCACGAGTTTGGCCAACCGCTCCATGCTTTCGATTTGGCAAAACTGGGACAGCAACGGATCGTAGTCAGACGCGCGGCAAAGGATGAAACGATTAAGACGCTGGACGGCGTCGAGCGCAAGCTCGACTCGGACATGCTGGTGATCGCGGACGCAACCCGTCCCATGGCCGTCGCCGGAGTGATGGGTGGCGAAGAGTCGGAGATATCAGCAGCGACAGAGGATGTTTTGATCGAAAGCGCCTGGTTCAATCCAGCATCAATCCGGCGCACGGCAAGGCTGCTTGGTTTGCATACCGAAGCGTCTCATCGCTTCGAACGGCATGTGGATCCCGGGGCTGTGGTCAGCGCGCAGGACCGTTGTGTGGCTTTGATCTGCGAAATCGCCGGTGGCGTCGCTACCGAAGACGTCCTCGATGCTTATCCCGCTCCTTTCGCGTCTCGGACCGTTGAAATTCGTCCTGAACGCGTCGCCGCTATCACCGGTCTGCAAGTCGCAACCGCAGAAATGGTGCGCATCCTGACAGCGCTTGGCTTTGAACCCGGAGAAGGTGGCGAGGGAAAACTCCTTTTCACCATTCCTTCCTGGCGTCAGGACGTCGTGATTGAAGAAGACCTGGTCGAGGAGATCGCGCGTCACACAGGCTATGAGCAGATCAAAACGGAACTGCCTCCGGCGAGCCAGCCGGGAGAGTATCATGCGAGCGAACGGCGTAAGCGTGCGTTGCGCAAGGCAGTGTCCGCCCGGGGGTTTAATGAAGCGATTGGTCTGAGTTTTGTCGAAGCGACAGAGGGTTTTGAACTGATTCCCAAACTTCACGGAAATCAGGGAAAACCGTTGCCGCCGGTGGTGCTGACTAATCCGATCATTGAAGACGCGTCACAGATGCGCCAGACTCTGCTGCCCGGGCTTCTTAGTTCAATTCGTCACAACCTTAATCACGGTAATCGCGATGTGAGGCTTTTCGAAACTGGCCGCGTGTTTGGTGTCGCAACTGCCGGCGAATTGCCGCTTGAGCGAGAGGCATTCGCGCTGGCCGCAACGGGCGGAGCGATCAGGGCAGACAGCGCGCAGGCTGAACGCGAACTGGATCTGTTCGATCTAAAGGGCGCACTCGAATCGGCATTTGCCGCGATGAACTTGCCGCCCGCTGATTTTGAAATGGGCGCGATCAGACATTTGCGGCCGGGACAATCAGCGTCGATCAGTGTGGGAGGAACTCGGGTTGGTTCGATTGGACGGCTCTCGGAATCGCTTGCTGGTGCGTACAAGTTTCGTCAGCCGGTCTTTTTGGCTGAGGTTGATCTCAGCTCGCTGCTCGAAATTGAAGAGCTGCCGGTGCGCTATGTACCCCTACCGCGCTTCCCCTCGATTGTGCGGGATGTGTCGCTGCTTATTGATCGGAAGCTTACAGTAGGCGAGTTGCTGCGAGCGGCCCGTGACGAACGGGTCGATCATTTCATTGGTGCAAACTTTGTCGGGACCTATGAGGGTCAGGGCATTCCCGACCGTCAGCGTTCGGTCACGATGCGTTTTGAATACCGGGCTGATGACCGGACCTTGCGGGACGAAGAGGTGGAAGAGATCCATTCGCGCCTCGTGGAAAATCTCACGGCGAAGTTCAACGCCACGGTTCGTTAAGTGGCACAGACTAAAGTCTGTGCCACTTAGATTAGTCTTGCGCTCCCGCGCAGTAAGTCGGATAATCACCCAAACTTTGCCGCAGGCACCGGAGATCACCAATGGTATCGAACGGATTGGAAAAATTCTCGCACCTTGAAGACAAGATCTATCGGACGATCGAGTTGACGAAAACGCTGCGCCAGGAAAAGGATGACCTGGAGCGCCAATTCGCCACGGTCCGCAATCTCGGGGGCGACAAGCAGGAACTCGTGACGCAAATTGAACGCTTACTGGCCGAGCGCGAGGCAATCAGAGTGAAGGTCCAGAATATGCTGGACACAGTGGCCGCGGCCGATCCTGGAATAGCGGAGGCATTACGCGGATGAGCGCCGATACGTTTGACATCGACCGAAACACGGACGCCGCTGCGTCGCCGACTATCAAGGTTGAAATATACGACCAGGCCTATACGGTCCGCTCTGATGGCGATCCGGAGTATCTGAAGGAATTGGCTGAATATGTAGACCAGCGCATGCGCGAAATCTCGTCGGGTACGTTGACGGTTGATTCGCGGAAGGTCGCTATCCTGGCCGCGCTCTACATCGCCGACGAATTGCATCAATTGAGAAAACTTCACGAGCAGGCGGATGAGCAACTGGCCACCCGTAGCGCCGAATGCTCAGAGATGCTTGACCGGTTGCTGAAAGTGCCGCGCAGTCTGACGCGACCTACAGCTTCTTCCTGAGCGCAGTGACCAGATCGATCCACGAAAACGCACGAAATTGCGAACAAATTGGCCGCTTCGTGTGTTTTCGTGGATCGTTTTTCTTTAGATACCAAGCTCTGAAGATAGAACCTCTCCGGTTTGAAGACCACTAACAAACCTGTCCAACCTTATGTTAATATCCCGGCGGCAGAGGGAAGGTTCTGCCGGGTTCGTCACCGAGCAACGATGATTGAGCCAACGTCGTTGAAAAGGGAGACCGACGGCGAGCGCTAGTGCCGTTCTTCATAGTTAAGAAGGGCCGAAAGCGAGCGACGAAAAATAGGTCACCCACCTGTTAACTCAGGTTCAATTACGGCTTTGGAACGGCTCGGCGGTTTTCCCTCCTGCTAATAAAAGCCGTGAACCGGGAACCGTAAATCGTCGATAGATCACCTCTATTGACGGTTTCGATTTCGGGTTCGCGGCTTTTCTCTGTTTGCGATTTGCGGTTCACGTCTTATGAAACTTTTATTAATTGGTGATGTGGTGGGTAAGCCGGGCCGGACGGCCCTCCTCGATCGTTTGCAGGACTTAAAAGAGCAGCACGAGATCGACTTTACTGTGATGAATGCCGAGAACGTGGCCGGCGGTTTTTCGATCACGGCGGCCATTGCCGATCACCTTTTCTCAGCCGGCATAGATGTGATGACTTCCGGCAATCATATCTTTGACAAGCACGAGGTGATCGATTACATCGCCAAACAGCCGCGCCTGCTGCGGCCGGCCAACTATCCGCCGCATACACCGGGGAAGGGAATCTGGGTTGGTGAAGTTAAGGGCGTCCAGGTGGCCGTGATGAACTTTCTGGGCCGAGTATTTATGCAACCCGCGGACGATCCTTTTCGCATCGCGAACGAATTGATCTCGTCTCTCTCTGACGATGTCAGGATTCGCATCGTTGATATGCACGCGGAAGCAACTTCGGAAAAGATGGCGATGGGCTGGTATCTCGATGGCCGGGTGTCGGCGGTCGTGGGCACGCACACGCACGTGCAAACTGCCGACGAGCGGATTCTGCATTCAGGCACTGCCTATCTTACCGATCTGGGAATGACGGGAAGTTATGGTGGCGTGATTGGTATGAAGAAAGGCGACATCATCAATCGCTTCACTTCGCCAATCCATCGCAAGCCGGATCATTCGCGCAGCGAAGTACGCATCTGCGGCGCGATTGTGGATGTTGACGAAGCGACTGGATGGTCGCGATCAATCGAGCGGATTAATCTCAGTCATGAGCAGTGACTTCGAAGTTGCGCGGTTGGCAAAAGCTCTCTGTTGAATCAGCACCGGTGCGGATTGAGTTCGCCAAGGCAAATCTTATTAGCCCCTAGGCTTTAGCCCGGTGATGAATGATTCTGTGGGTAGGGAAAACCTTCTGAACGGTTTCGGATTGTGGCGGCCTTTTGAGTTCACCGGGCTGAAGCCACGGTGCTAATGAAATTGCCTCACAGCGGCGCTTCGTCTTCCGGAACCGGTTCACCTCCAAGATCCCTCTCTGCCGGTGGCGCGAGCAGCAATTCAGCAAAGCCCGGCGGCATCGAACGCACGCGGCCGTTTGCATCCGTGACCACGTGGCCGGTTTCTCCTTCGGCGATGACAACTCCGTCAGAGTCGCGGACGAGTTCATAACCAAAGCGCAGGGATCTCCGGCGCAGTTCGGTAATGTGAGTTCTCACGATTAACACGTCATCGTAATAGGCAGGCGCTTTATAGCGGCAGTAGCTTTCCGCCACCACTAAAAAAGCGTTTTCGTGCTCTTCCATGTCGCGGTAAGAAAAGCCGCGGGCCCGGCAGAATTCAGTGCGGCCAATCTCGAACCAAACCAGATAGTTTGCGTGATAAACCACGCCCATCTTATCGGTCTCGGCATAGCGCACACGCAACAGCGCCTCGTGCCACTGGTCAACTTCTTCTAGTTCGTTCGGATTCATAACCGCGATCTATCAATAGCCCGTTTCCTGGCTCGTTTAGGAGCCAAATGTTTATAGATCTATAAACCTAAAGTGCACCCGCTGCTTTAGAGGGTGTGTCACAAGCCCCGCGCGGGAGCAAGGGCAACGCTCGCCAAGGTCATCCATCGGCGGCAATACAGCAGTTCGCCGCCAGTTTTCTTGAATCAAGAATCATTGCGAGTCTCGCCCTCCCTCACGGTCGGGCTTCTGACACACCCTCTTTAGGAGCGGAATGTGTTTCCCTAAACGAGCTGCGCAAACAAATGCGATGCGGGTCTATAAACATCTCGTTCCTAACGGAACTCAAATCAAAACGCTGGCCTACCGTTAGCGTCAACTTCTGTATTCGGATAAACTGGCTGCGTTTAGCGGACTATAAGAGCGAAATATGTGGAATGTCAAAGCAAATCCGAATGGGAACGCGGTACATGGAGCGCGCCATCCCTGTCCGCCTGAGCGCGGAGCGCGAACCAGTCTCCAGAGAAGGCACAGCTTGAGATGTCAAAAACAATTCGCCTGATAGCAGCTGCGCTCGCCACAATCCTGCTGTTCTTTGCCGCACTCTTTCTACCTCCGGCGAGTTCGTCCCAGCAAAGCCCGCAGGCCACCACGACTTCCGCCCGCAACGCCGCAATGGTTGCGGCCACCAGCGAGGTACTCAAGGAAACCAGCGAGATTCGACAGCTCGCAATCCTGCGCCCGGTGCAAAGCTCTGCTCAGTCGCGCGCAGAGATCGAACGTATGCTGATTAAGAGCCTCGACGAAGAAACAACACCCGCGCAAATGCATGCGGCGGAGGTCACATTGAAAAGGTTGGGGCTGGCGCCACCGGACTTTCAGTTCCGGGCTTTGCTGTTGCGCGTCCTCACGGAACAGGTGGCCGGCTATTACGATCCAAAGGCGCGCGAATTCCATTTGGCCGACTGGATCGATCTCGATGGCCAACGGCCGGTCATGGCGCATGAGCTGACGCATGCGCTTCAGGATCAGCACTTCAATTTGCGCCGGTTCGACCATTGGCCCAAAGGGGACTCTGACGCTGAGCTGGCCGCGCACGCGCTTATCGAGGGCGATGCCTCGCTGGCAATGACCCTCTATATCACCAACAATCCTTTGCGCGCGCTGGCCTTTCTGAAGTCCTTCAAAGCGACAAATATGGAGTCGCCGGAACTCGACAAGGCCCCGCGCGCGGTGCGCGAGAATTTGTTGTTTGCTTATCTGGAGGGAATAAATTGGACCACGGCTTTGTACAAGCAGGGCGGTTGGGCGCGCGTCTCGAAGGCTTTTGCAGAATTGCCGCAATCGACCGAGCAGATCATGCATCCTGACAAATACTTCGCGCACGAAGCGCCGGTGAAAGTAATGATGCCGGACATTACGGGCCTGCTTAATTCAGTGAGTGCTCAGTCGTCGGAGGTCAGAGGTCGGAGGTCAGAGGTCGGCGGTCGGAGGTTAGAGGTCAGCGGTTGGAGGTTAGAGGTCAGCCGGTTTGCTGGGAACGCGGACGTCTCGTCCGCTCTGAGCGCGCAGCGCGAACATCCGGTCGGCGCCAGCCGCACGCCTGCAGTGGGGCGCACTGGCGAAAAGTCAGTACCACTCGCGTCAGGCGATCGATCGACGCAGGTTGGTTGGAAGAGAATTGACTATGACGTCCAGGGCGAGTGGGGCATCTATCTGATGCTCGATGAATTTCTAAAGTCTCCGACTGACTCACGGCGCGCTGCGGCCGGTTGGGGCGGCGATCGTTTTGCAGTTTACGAAGGCCCAAAGGGCGAAGTCTTATTCACCTCACTCTCAAGCTGGGACACTGAGAGCGACGCGCGGGCGTTTTTCGATGCTTACGTCAAGCGCACCGGCCTGCGCTATCCCGGTGCGACATTCCAGCAACCGGTAGTCAATACGCAATCACCACAGCGGCCACAACTCTCGCAACGTATTGGCACACCTGACGGTGTGGTTGTTATCGAATTGCGCGGCTCCCGCGTCATGATTCTCGAAGGGATTCCGGAGGGTGTCGACTCCGGGAAGTTGGCTAAAGCTATTTTGTGATTTTGAAAGGTGAGTTGTCGATCTTGATCCTGGATGACCTTGAGCGTAGATCTGTGATATTTTCACCGCCAGAAATTCAACCAGAAGCAAAAATCGGATCGTCCACAAAGGGCTTAAGCCAAAATGGCTGAGAGAGAGTCTGAAGCTGCGTCCAGATCTGGATTCAAGGTGCGGCCGCTCTCGCGAGTCGCTAAGGCAGATTCGTCTGCGGCGGAACCGCCCAAAGCAGAAGGTACAAAGCAGACGGTAGAGAGCACCAGGCAGACACCAGACGGCAGACGGCAGGATACCGAGACTCGTTCGAAGCAATCATCTTCCGAGAAAACCGCAACGAAACGAACGCGTCTGCGCGAATTGACGGAGGAACTGCGCGAGCTTGAAGCAAAGCTTCGGCTGGGTGGCGGTCCGGACAAGATCGCTAAGCAACATAAAGCCCACAAGCTTACGGCGCGCGAGAGGATCGAACTCCTTCTTGACAAGAATTCTTACCGGCAGGAAATCGGTCTGCTCGTCGCCTATGATCAATACAAAGCAGAAGGTGATCAATACAAAGCAGAAGGCAGTAGGCAGACGGGCCGCGAGCCGGAAACAGGCACGGCCCCAGCGGCGGGTGTGGTGACGACGGTCGGGCTGGTGAACGGACGCGAAGTGGTCGTCGTCGCCAACGATGCGACCGTGAAAGCCGGTTCGTGGTGGCCAGAAACCATTAAGAAGATTCTGCGCGCGCAGGAGATCGCGATGCGATCGCATGTGCCCATCATCTACCTGGTTGATTCGGCAGGGGTCAATCTTCCTTATCAGGGCGGAGTCTTTCCCGGCCAATACGGCGCTTCGCGAATTTTCTATTACAACTCAATTATGCGGCGATATTTGAAAGTGCCGCAGATTGCCGCGGTGATGGGGCCGTGCATCGCCGGCGGCGCTTACCTGCCGGCGCTTTCCGACATCATCATCATGGTGGAGGGCACTTCGTTCATGGGGCTGGGGGGTGCGAACTTAGTTAAAGGCGCCACCGGCCAGACGATCGACAACGAAACTTTAGGCGGCGCCCGCACTCATAATGAAATTTCGGGAGTGGCGCATTATCGCGTAAAGGACGATCAAGAGTGCATTGCGAAGATTCGAGAGTTCGTGGCTGACTTACCGTTTAATGCACAGGCTGGAAGCCTGCGCACTGCCGGTAGGGATGCCGGCGCTCCTTTGGAAAATATCTACGACATTATTCCTGAAGATCATCGACATCCTTACAGCATGCGCGAGTTGCTGAATTGCATCGTCGACGAAGGGCGCCTGGATGAGTTTCAGGCAGATTACGCGAAGGAAATCATTACGGGTCACGCGCGCTTACGTGGGATTCAGGTAGGCGTGATTGCCAACAATCGGGGGATGTTTCGCGACCCCGCCGGCGGCTCGCCAAAATTTGGCGGTATCATCTATACCGACTCGGCTGAGAAAGTTGCGTACTTCATCGAAACTTGCACCCGGCATCAAACGCCCCTGCTATTCGTGCAGGACGTGTCAGGATTTATGGTGGGCTCGGAAGCCGAGCACTCGGGGATCATTCGCGCCGGCGCGCGCTTTGTGGAAGCGATGGCCACGGCAACCGTGCCGAAGATTGTTTTGACAGTTAACCACGCGTCGGGCGCGGGCTATTACGCGATGGCCGGTCAGGGCTTTGACCCGGATTTCATCTTTAGTTGGCCCAGCGGACGCATGGGGGTTATGGAAGGCGATTCTGCTGTGCAAGCTGTCTTTGGCAGCGAGCTGGAGAGATTGAAGAAGAACGGTCAGGAACCAAACGCTGAACTCGAGCTGGAGATGAATAAGGTGCGCCAGACCTATGAGCGCGACCTGGATGCGAAATATGCCGCAGCTCGCGGTTTTGTTGATGCGGTTATCGCCCCGGAAGAGACCAGAGACGCGTTGGAGCTTGCATTACGAGTAAGTCTGAATTATTCAGGTCCGCATCTGGGACAGTTTGTATTACCGGCGAGTTTGGCGTAAGAGTTATGCCCAACTAAACCGATTACTCAGAGAAATTTCGCAAACGCGCAAAGGCGGAAGGTGCCGAAGCGCAAGGTACGACTGAAACGCGCGTACAAGCTCTGTTCGGACGTGCGCGAATACAACAAAGGAGAACACTCGTGAGAAAGAGCACTATCTATCTTTTCGTTCTGGGACTTGCTGTGGTCGCGACGACGGCGCTGGTCAGCGCGGGACTGGTAGTATCCGCGCAGAACACGAACTCGTCGACGACAATGGCTCCAATGGCTGCTACCAATACGGCCGCGAAGAAGAAACCGCGTCGTCACAAAGCGAAGGCCAAGCCGGCCGCGGACGCAGCAGACGCAGGTACCTCCGCAATGGCCATGCCGGCGAAGAAATCCGGTCGCTGCGATCCGACGCAGCAGGAACAGGCCGACCTGTCTGGCACTTATACCGGCACAGTGAATTATGCTGACGCCGGACTGACGGGCGATGCGACGCTGACTGTCACTGGTAGCAATTTTACTTTGGCGGCCGGATCGGCGACACAGACGGGCCGAATCACTGCCGTGACGACCTGCGGATACACCGGAGCGACGATGATGTTCGGTGACCTGACGCCGCCGACACCCAGTCCCAATCCGCCCGCAGCTCTGCCAGCGGTATCCGTCCGAGTCAAGAAGATGGGCGATCACGTCACCATAATGACGGTTCCAGGCGAGCGGAGATCGTTCTCGTTTGGCTCAGTGGGCGCGGCCAAATCCCCGCGCAAGCACAGAACCAGCAGGAAGAAGACTGGCGCAGCACCCCCCGCGCCACCGGCGAAGATGAAGATGTAGGCTTAGCCAGGAGTATCGAACAGGGACACGGGAAATCGGCGAGACAGAATGTAGCAGTTGCGCGATCGGATAGTTTGATCGTCCATTCTGTCCGCGCTGGTTCTTCCCGTGTCTTCTTCTGTAAACTGCCATAACGCGATTCAGCAAAATGAAAGACAGCATTCGTATTGCCGCCGGTCAGGGGTTCTGGGGCGATTTGCCTGACGCACCAGTGCGCCAGGTTGAAGGCGGCCCGATTGATTATCTGATGCTCGACTATCTGGCTGAGGTCACGATGTCGATCATGCAGAAACAAAAAGCTCGCGATCCTAACGCCGGCTACGCGCGCGACTTTGTGCCGCTGATGAAGCAGATCCTTCCGGCTTGTGTCGAACGCAATATCCGGGTCACTGCCAATGCCGGCGGCGTAAACGTTGAGGGTTGTGCGAGAGCGGTGCGAGACGTCGCTCTCGAGCTTGGCCTGGCGGGTAAACTTCGGATTGGCATTGTTACCGGCGACGATATCATGGGGAAACTGGACGAACTCCTCAGCCGTGGAGTCGAGCTGCGCAACATGGACACTGGCGAACCGCTGTCCACGGTGCGCGAACGAATCCAGAGCGCGAACGTATATCTGGGCGCGGCTCCAATGGTCGAGGCCCTGAATCGCGGTGCGCAGATCGTGATTACCGGCCGGGCAACAGACACGGGCCTGACGCTGGCACCGCTGATGCATGAGTTTGGCTGGGCGCCGGATGATTGGAACAAGATCGCTGCCGGCACGATTGCCGGCCACATTATAGAATGCGGAGCGCAATGCTCGGGTGGTAATTGTCAGTATGAATGGCGCAGTGTTCCCAGTCTCGCCAACGTTGGTTTTCCGATAGTTGAGGCGGCGCCTGACGGCTCGTTCGTCGTAACGAAACACGAACGCACCGGTGGCTGGGTAATTATTCCGTCGATCAAAGAACAGTTGGTTTATGAGATGGGCGATCCGCGTTCCTACATCACGCCCGATTGCGTGGCGGACTTTACTACCGTGCGTCTCGAATACGAGGGCCGCGATCGCGTTCGCGTCTTCGGAATCGAGGGACGGGCGGCAACCGACACTTTCAAGGTGTCGATAAGTTATTCAGCCGGCTACAAAGCTGTGGGCACTCTTGTCTACTCGTGGCCGGAGGCTTACGACAAAGCGCGCGTCGCGGACAAGATACTGCGGGCACGTCTGGATCGGCTGGGATTGAAGTTTGATCAAATCCTGACGGAATTTGTCGGAGCGAATGCGACACATGGCCCGTTGGCTGGTGACCCGTCGCCTGACTTGCCGGAAGTTCAATTGCGCGTTGGCGTGCGCAGTGAAGATCGCAAGGCCGTAGAGAGATTTACCAAAGAGATCGCGCCATTGGTTCTTACCGGCCCACCGGGTGTCACCGGTTTCGCAGGCGGCCGGCCAAAGGTTGAGGAGATAGTTGCCTACTGGCCGGCGCTGATTCCGAAAGAGGAGATCACTTCGCATGTTGAGATTCTTGAGGTGTAGGTCTTACTCTCTGTTAGAATTCGCTGGTGCATGTTGAAAAACGGAGAAGTACAAATGAGCATGAGATTATTTAGCGCGGTTGTTCATAAGGAAGATGACTTGTACGTGGCGGAGTGTCCGGAAGTTGGGACAGTCAGCCAAGGCGCGTCAATTGAAGAAGCTGTTGCGAATTTGAAGGAAGCAACCGAACTCTATCTCGAGGAATTTCCACCTCCGAATTCTGCTCCGCCGTTTCTGACCACCTTTGAAGCGAACTATGTCTAAGCTCCGCCGACTGTCCGGTAACGAAATCATAACGACGCTGGAAAAATTCGGATTTCAGCAAGTGAGGCAAAGAGGAAGTCACGTCGTGTTGAAGAAGCAGACCTCCTCCGGCGAAGTCGGTTGTGTGGTTCCGCTCCACCGCGAAGTGGCAATCGGAACGATTCATGGCATCTTGCGCCAGGCAAGGCTTTCCGTCGAAGAGTTTCTGACGAAGTCGTAATTAGAGCGTACTTCGAAAGCTGATTGAACAAGATGCAAATCCAACTAACTAAACTTGCTCACGCGCGTTCCGGAGATAAAGGCGACACAGCCAACATCGGCTTGATCGCTTTGCGCGACGATCTATATCCGTTGCTGGTTCGCGAAGTCACTGCCGAGCGGGTCAAGGAGCATTTCGCCGGCATCTGCATGGGTGAAGTTGAGCGGTTTGAATTGCCGAATCTCGGCGCGCTGAATTTTCTGCTGCACGAAAGTCTGGGCGGGGGTGGCACGGTGTCTCTGATGACAGACGCACAGGGAAAGACATTTTCCACTGCGCTCCTACGGATGAGGATTGAAGTGCCTGATGAGGAAGCGTTGGGTCTCGGCCTTTAGCACATTCGCCCGTTCCGAGTGCCACCTTTAGGCGGTCAGATCCAGGAGAAAGCCGCCTTAAGGCGGAACTCAGCTTTGCAAAAAAGTCGATCAAGGAACTAGCGAAGTTACAGAACTGCGAGCCGTAGCGAGCGGGATAAGGAATCACGCTTGGCTATCTCGCTCAAGTATTCGGCAATAGATGAATTCGTGCTTGAAAGTAGCATCTTGATCCCGCTCGCGACCGCTCGCGGTTCTGTACCCGAATACCGTTGGCGCTGCCTTTTTGTGCAAAGCTGCGGACCTCCAAACGTCTTTGTGATCTATGAAGTCTGAGCGCGAGTTCGCTATCCAACACGGGTTCGCAGACGTGGGCGAGGTTCGCCTGCATTACGCCGAATGCGGTGCGGGCGACAACCTCGTCATCCTCCTTCATGGCTTTCCCGAATGTTGGTATTCGTGGCGGCATCAATTGCCGGTGCTCGGCCGGAGCCATCACGTGATTGCGCCGGATATGCGCGGTTACAATCTGAGCGACAAGCCGGCGCGTATCGAGGACTACCGGATTGAAAACCTGATTGAGGACGTCGTCGGTCTGATTCATTATTTCGGTAAGGAGCGGGCCGCGATTGTCGCTCATGATTGGGGCGCCGGCGTCGCCTGGGCCCTCGCTCAAAGATATCCTGAGATGGTTTCAAGATTGGTGGCGATGCAGGTACCGCCGCCGGCAGCCTGGCGCGCAAACTTCACGCTGCGGCAACTGCGTCACAGTTGGTACATGTTCTTTTTCCAGTTGCCGCGACTGCCCGAGGCGTGGGCCCGAGCGAATGATTTCTCCCGACTTGCCAAAATGTATAAAGAGACGACTGTCAAAGATGATGTTTTCACGGATGAGGACATCGACGTCTATAAGCAAGCACTGCGTCAACCGGGCGCTCTGACAGCGGGAATTAATTACTACCGGGCGAACGTTTTCAAGTCGCTGTTTCGTGGCGGAGTTGGAACACCAAAAGAACATGATGGCCGGATTCGGGTCCCGACGCTTTTCATTTTCGGCGAGCAGGATCACGCC
This sequence comes from Blastocatellia bacterium, assembly GCA_033850605.1. Classification (GTDB taxonomy): domain Bacteria; phylum Acidobacteriota; class Blastocatellia; order Pyrinomonadales; family Pyrinomonadaceae; genus UBA11740. The sequence goes on from JAWWPL010000467.1 coordinate 19,358, forward strand.
GTCTTGCCAGAAACAGTACGGGACATCGGCAAATTTATCGACGCACCCTATCGAGAATTGCGAATTGCTGACAGCGCTCATTGGGTGCAAAACGAAGCGGTGGAGGAAGTGAACGCCGCTCTAATCGAGTTCCTCGACAACGAATCGTTAGCTGCGAACTGATTATGGCGAAAGACAACTTAACGGTGCTTTACGATATCGACGGTGGTGTCGCGCGCATTACGCTCAACCGGCCGGATAAGCACAATGCATTGAACGAGGAGCTGATCGAGGCTCTCAAAAATGCATTGCGCCGTGCTCATGATGACGAAAATGTCCGCGTCGCAATTCTATCCGGAGCGGGGGAGGACTTTTCTTCCGGCGCCGACCTGGCGGCACTACAGAAGATTGCGGCGGCCACGGTGGCTGAGAACCTCTCTGACGCGCGATCTTTGATGGAACTCTTTATGCTGATCAGAGCAGTGCGTGTGCCGGTAGTCGCGGCCGTGCGGGGCCGCGCCCTGGCCGGCGGTTGTGGTCTGGCATTGGCATGCGACATGGTCCTGGCTGCACGCTTGGCGCGGTTTGGTTTTCCTGAAGTGAAGATCGGATTTGTGCCGGCGATGGTGATGGCAATTCTGCGCCGTAACACTTCCGAGAAGCGGGCCTTCGAGCTGCTAACGCTGGCGACTGAAATTAGCGCTGATGAAGCTGTGGCCTATGGCCTGGTCAATCGCGTGCTGGATGACGAAGCTTTTGCCGATGAACTGGATGTGTTCGCCCATCAATTCGAGCGACTCAGCAGTTCGGCCGTCAGCCTTGCCAAACGGCTGTTCTATGAAGGCGACGCGATGACTTTCAAGGATGGGTTGGAGTGCGGAGTGGACGTCAATGTAATAGCTCGCCTGAGTAAAGATTGTCAGGACGGCGTAAGGCGATTCCTGAACAAGCAAGCAAAGCAATAAATCGCAAGTCGTGCTAGTGGGGCAGGTTGTTTAATCGATCGAACGCCGCTCGGGAATACGCGGAGCCGATCTCATTAGCACCGTGGCTTCGGCCCGGTGGGTCAAGTTCTACGAAATAATTCCTGGAACCGTCTTAGACGGTTTCTCTATATACTCCTGCCGATAAACCGTTAGAAACGGTTTCCTCTCAATTCCAATTTTGCCAGTCACCGGGCTGAAGCCACGGGGCTAATGAGATCGCTCCGCGTTGGCATGAACGCCCAAAAGCGTCGTGAAGTCGTCCTCCTGGAACCCAAACTGACCCACGCCCCAGTCGTCGTTGCTATTGCCCGCTGCGCAGCTTTTTGATCGCATCGCGGATTGCGCCTGCGTTCCGGGCGTCAGACGTCTTACGTAAGTACTCTTCCAACTCGTCGGCAGCCCGGACTCGGTCGCCCTTCTTTTCATATAACCTCGCAAGCTGCAAATGCACCGCAGTAAGTTTTTTGCCGCTTCGTTCGTAAGCGCGCAGAAGCGCTTTTTCCGCCTCCGCGAAAAAAAAAGTGCGGGCGTCGGCGGCCTCCCGGGTGGTTGTATCGATTGCGCTGGCTTGATCAATCAGAGCCGTACCTTGCATCAAGGGATATTGGGGCTCGAGCGGATTGAGATTCGCAGCTTCGGCAAAGACACGGGCGGCTACCGAATACTTCTGTTGCTGCATCAGCGCTTTGCCGAAGGCATACCAAATGCGGTCATCCTTCGGATTGACCCGTTGAGCTTCATTGAGGTGGTTTATAGCGTCATCCAGTTTGCCTTGTTTGGCGAGTTCGCCGGCAAGGACGAAATGCGCATCGCAGTAGTCCGGAAAAATCCTGATGGCTGATTCCAATGCAGTCTGGGCGTCCTGCGCGCGCCCGCTGTCGATGAGTTTTGTCGCCTGTTCAAAGGCGTCGCGTGCGGGTTTCGGTACGTTCTGGACAAAGACTAACCCTGCGCGAGGTGAGCGGGAGGTTTTCTTGACGAGACTGATTTCGACGGTACGCGTCTCGCCAGGATCTTGTGATGCGATACTGCGGACAAACTCCACTCGCTCCGAAATCGGATTGTAGTCGGGAGCCGAAACGGTAATTGTGTAACTCGTATCACTCAGCCCGCCGAAAGAGAAATCACCTTCGTTATTGGTGACGGTCTGGTTAATCAAGCCACCATTCCCGCTCTCCAAACTGATCGTTATTTGCGGCAAGTTGACGCCGGACGAGTTGCGCACCTTGCCGCGAATCGTGTGGCCCTGGGCGCGCGCGCTGGGCGCCGCACATGCTAAGAGAGCGATGACCAGGGTAGTCAGAGCAAGGGCGCGGATTTTCATCGTGGTACTCCTGTGAAAAAACCAACGCTGGCGGAATGCCATAGCGCGGCTCGATCTTAATTTTCCGGCCGCGGTCAAAGAAAAGTGGAGCCATATTTCAGGCTCCACCCGTTTAAGTTATCGCAGTCGTGGCGCAGCCGTCTAGAAGCGGAATTTCGCCGCGAACTGGAAAGCTCGTGGGCCACCGGTGCCGAACACACTTGTGGTGCGGGCGGACGCTCCGTGGGTCACGAATTTGATTTCGTCAGGCGGAGTACCCTCTCCTGCGAGAGTAATGGCCGATGGGTAGGTAAGGTTAGCTATGTTGAAGACGTTGAAGACTTCGCCGATAAGATCGAGCTTCAACCGTTCGCTGAAGCTGAAGGTCTTGGTTAGGCGAATGTCTTGCGAGATAACCGAGTCGCTGCCGATCTGCGTACCCGGCGGCAACAAGCCGAGCCGGACGATCGGGTCTCCGAATCCCGGGAAGTTGCTGTCGCAACGCCCGGTGGGGCTATCAGCGCCGCAATCATCACCCAAAGTCGGGATGCTCGTGTTGAAAGCTGTGATGAGGGCGTTAAGCGCAGCAACGCTCTTAACACTTCGTCCGAGTGTGCCTTCCCCAGTGCCAGGAAGGTAGCTTTGGAAAGTACCGGTCCGGGAGAGATCGACGAAGTTGGGCAGGAAGACGCTTTGTGGCGTACCACTAAACGCCGTCGAGATAAGCGAGACCTGCCAGCCGCCCAGAA
>JAWWPL010000470.1:0-3828 GCA_033850605.1 Blastocatellia bacterium
GGTGGTCTGTACGATATCGTATGGTGCGCACAGACTGAGATCCTTATCAGCAACATTGGTGACGAATATGTACGCGCTAAGAAACCGCGGCACAACTTATCATATTTTGGACCCAAAGACCGGTCTAACTGTTTGCGGCCATCGAGTGAGTCGGATCAGAAGAAAGTTTACCTCGGGTGAATCATCTCTGCACTGGACGCCTAATCAACCGCTCAATAAGATCCTGTGCAGACATTGTGTTCGGATCACCCAGCCAGGAGTCTAAACTCAGGCGCACTCTGTGCGGGCGTGCACACTGTTAGATTCACCCATCTCGCCCTCTGGAGCCAGTGTCATCCCGTGTCATCGAGGAGTCTCGCGTGGCTTACCGAGTCCGAAATGCTTCCTCCACATAACCATCACCATCTATCCGCGGACGATCCAGATCTTCATTCAGTTACGCATTCTCGCAATCCATGACATCGTTGCGTGTTCCACTCGGTCGCTAAAAATTTAATTAGACAGCGAGCGCTTTTCGGATTCTATCCCGCAACCTGATTTCAAGTTCTGGCGCGCCACTTGCCCTTTCTGTGAACCGGTGGCGGAAATGGGCTGGAGCTGAGATCGATCAATACAAAAGCGAGGCGTTCGCGATTGATTTCGGAACGCGCACAGAAATCGCGATCGGTGAAATCTAGCATCGCCTCGATCTTTCGGCGGTGTCTTGGAATTGAATTGCGGGGCGCTAGCCCGACCGATAGGGAGGTTGGGCCGGAACCGTCCCTACGGTCGGGCCAATGCCTGGCTCGGTAGCAACACACCTCCAGGGAGCACCTTTGGGGTCAAATTTTAGGTTCCGGTTGCACTGAACTTAAGGAAAGTTAAGAAGAGGAGGCCGTGAAATGGCAAACACGAAAGCTGCGTCAAAGCGGGAAGAGATCGACACCGGCACGGACAAACGTTATGTGCGCCGCGATGATAAAGGGCAATTCAAAGAGAGCGATGACGTCGGACGGTCTTTGTCCCAGGACGTGCGGAAGAAAGCGGCGACGAAGGTACCCGCCGGGCAGGGCGATCGTGGTGATCAGAAACGCCGCACTGGTTAGAGAGGAATATGTCTCTAAAAACAAAAGAGGAGCATCCGCCGGCGTATCTCGTCGCCTGTTCGCGGTGTGGCGCTGAGATTAATTCAAGCGACACAGAGGAAACACCGCTCTGCCTTATTTGTCGGGCCGCCGTGCTGGCGGTCAACTTTCAAGCGCGGCGCACTCGTCCGGCTGCGAAAAAGCGCCGTGGCCGCGGATGGTTAAAGATGATGGATGCGGGGCCAGCCTGAAGAGATGAAGGTAAATACACATGCATGAGCGGGTGGGCGAACAGCCATTTCCCTATGTGAGTGCTTGATCCACCCGCTCACGCGAGTGGTATTGAGCCGGTGGTCCCCAACTCGTTAGGACGCTGCTTGGAAACCGCAATCTAAGGGCCGGCTCCCCGGTAAACCAATGTCGGAAGTCGCATATGCCTAGTGCAGTGAAACATCGCTCAAAGAAATACTGTCCACTCTGCCGCGATCGGGTTCGTCATACCGATGCCCGTTGTCGGCACTGCGGTCAGCGTCTTCGTACGGTCCCGCTGGTTATCTTTTGGGCGCTTTCGATATCGCTGGCGATCGCGGGCTTTTTCCTGCTATTGAATTATCTCGGAAGCCATACGACCAGCGCCTTCTAGGAAATCATTCAAGCACGCCTTCCGGTAATCAATTGGACGACCAGCAGGATCACTGCGATCACCAGAATCAGGTGAATGAGCCCACCGCCAACCTTTAGCGCAAAGCCAAGCAGCCAAAGAATTACCAGAATAACCAGAATGGTCCAGAGCATTTAGTTTTATCCTTTCGGTAAGCGATTGATCGTGATTCGCACAGTGCGTACCCGTTTGAGGTTGACCGAGTCTTGTTCACCGATTACTGCCTTTATCTTCGGCGGGGGTGATCTTATCGAGGCGCGTTTTGCCGTTGGCCGCCGGCTCAGTTCCTTTGCCGGCTGCGGCGACACCAGCGCCCTGTGAATAGACCATCTCTCCACCGTACCAACCCTGGAAAAGCGTGAGGCCTACTACCAGTAACACAGCGATCAGATACGGGATTCCCGGCGACAGTTCGCGGCGGGCATAAGCGAACCATCGCCACGCGGTGAGGACCACCACACATCCGACCAATATCCAACCCATGTCCATGTGAAAATCGACGTATCGGTAAGAGTCTCCCAGCGCGTCGCGACCAAAATCATAATAGCCGGTCACTGCTGTCACAGCGCCCCCAAGCAGAGCGCCAATCAACGACCAGAATCCCGCCGCTCTCAGCGAAGGTTTGTTCAGCAAGCGTCCCAGCAGGTCAGTGATAAATGAAAACGCTACGAGCGCGATCGGAAAATGCACGAACGCAGGATGAAGTGGCGGCATTAGACTTTTCCTCTCGACCGAGGCTTATTCTTATTTAGCGCCAACTTTTTTGGCGACGTCACGCGCCATCTGCAGGTGTCCCTGAAGAGTCGGCAAGGTTTTGGCGGCAAACGCCTTGATGTCGGCATCGGTACCTTCATTGGCCTGAGTCTGAAAGTCTTTCACGTCCTCTTCGTGATCTTTCACCATGTCGGACATGTATTCCTTGTCAAATTCGGCTCCCGAAAGTTTCGAGAGTTTTTCGATCATCGATTTTTGATCTGAACTGACTTCTGTCGGTAATTGAATGTTCTTTCGCGCGGCGGTCGACTTCAACTCCGCGTTAGCGGCGGTGTGATCCGTCACCATTCGCTGCCCGAATTCTCGAACCGATGAATCGGCGGCATGCTGCAGCGCCAGCCTTCCTAATTCCACTTCAGTCGTACCACCCTGGGCGGCGGCAGTTGCGAACTTGGCGCTATCCTTGGCTGACGAGCACGCCAGAAACAGAGCCAGCCCAAGAATGCAAACCGGAGAAATAAAGCTTAATGACTTCTTCCGAATCATGTTTCAATTCCTTCCCGTTTGAGGCGATCTGTGATTTCAGGCTGGGGGCCTCGAGGATCCGATAATTTGTTCCAGTTCAATACTGGTCCACTCGGTTATGTCGGTTAACCGAACGCGATCGAGGGCCATAAAACCCGTATTCGCACAAGCTTTGATTAATGGCGGTTTGAACTGCAAGGCCAATGCCGGGGGTACAAAAAAAGAAACCGGTCCGGCCAAATATCTTTGGCCGGACTGGTCATTTCTGAACGAGACTGGACTCAAAGAGCCCAGTCTTGGATTGTCGTGCTTAATCTACCCGCACGCGGCTGATTAAGGTCGTCTGAGTTTGACCGTTTTGATAGTAGGTCGTCTGGTAGGTCTCGCGGTAAGTATGCCAGCCCCGTTGTACCAGGCGCGTCTGGACTACTGTACGTCCATACCCATAACCGACCCTGTCGCCACGGTTCTCATAGTCACGATCTCGCCGTCGATTTCGGCGCTGCGGGCCAATTTGAATTCGGAATTGCGGAGTCATCGCCTGAACCGATGTATCGGTCTTAAGATTACTTCCCAATCCGAAAAACCCCATCGAAGCCAATGCCAACGTTAACGTGATTAGTCTTTTCATGTCATCCTCCCTTGCTCTCTGTTCCAATTATTCCACTCACCAGCCCTGCAATCGGGACGCCTCTGGTGGGCAATAGGAGGCCATTTGGGTTCTTGCAAAAAAAAAGAACTGGTTGTGCAATCGCGCTGAAACTTAACGCCCTCCCGCATTGCAATTCTCTAATTTAAATGACGATTGCATTGCTCGATTCGGCCTCGCAGTACACGAAATCGCGACCATGATGACCGAAGAGG
>JAWWPL010000522.1:0-5911 GCA_033850605.1 Blastocatellia bacterium
CCGTCCCGGTGCCAACGGGAGGTTGCTGGTATCACCGAGGACGCCGTTTGCCAAACCACCGGCGCCCGTCGCGCTTGAAAGGATCAGGTTCTCGTTGTACGGCGTCTCGAAATTCCGCGTATAAGAAGCTCGCAGGATCGTGTTCGTCCGCTTCACGAGATATGAGACCCCAAGGCGCGGTTGGACCAGTCTGTCTTTGGTAATGCCGTTGTAATTGTCAAAGCGCACGCCCAGCAGAACCGTGGCATTTCCCAACGTAATGTTGTCCTGGGCATAGAAAGCTTCCTGCTTGATGTCGGTATGACCGTGGAAAAGAAATGGAGTGCCGCCGCGGGTTAGGTCGAAGGGCAATAGTCCGGGCAAGAAGTCCGGACTAGCCGGATCGTTGAAGTTCGGATCGGTAATACCGAAATTAAATCCTTCCGTCAGAAAAGTATGGGAAAGCTGGACCCCAAACTTAGCGTTATGCTTTCCCTTGACGTACGAGAGATCCGTCTTCAGCCCAACGTTATTCAAGCGCCGCGATTCGCCGAAAGTTAGTGGCTGATCTGAGAAAGGATCCGGACTCGCGAAATACTTCACGTTGTCGAGTCGATAATATGGACTAATCGACAGCACCGTCGTCGGGCTGAAGACATGCACATAGCCCGGAGCGATGTTGACCGTATTAACTAACTGGCGTTGGGCCTGCCCGAAAGCCTGTTGATCGAATTCATTGGGCGTCTCAAAACGATTGCGCGCCAAGAACAGGTTCAAGTGAAAAGTGTCTTTGGAGTTTGGACTGTAGTCGATGCGATCAAAAAGGTTCAGTGCTGTGCCCTTGTCATGCAGCACCGTGAATTCCGGGGCATCGAGAAACCGACCGGAGCGTTCGTAATTGAAGGCCACGAAGTTTCCTGCTTTAGCGTTACCGTAAGCAATCGCGCCATCCTCGTGTGTGGTTCCAAAAGTCCCATAGGAGCCGTTAAAACTGCCAGTGGGTTTCGTTTTGTTCAGACCCGAGCGCGTCGTGGAATTAATCACAAGACTAGTCTTGTCGCCATACTCCGCGGTGGCGGCGCCGGTAATGACTTCTACCGACTCGATAGCATTTACCGGGATCTGTGTGGAGAAGAACTTGCTCTGCTGGTCTGTGATTGGCTGGCCATCCAGCACGATTTGAGATTGAAAGTGATCGCCCTCAGGATGAAACCCTCCATTCGAGTCCGCGGCCACCCCTGGCGATGAGAGGGTCACGACCGTGCTTAAGCCGCTACCGGGATCTCCGGCCGGTAACCTATTGATGAGACTCTTATCAACATCGACGTGGGCTGATGGGACGTTCTCAAGAAGGTCAGCGCCGGTTGATGTGACCGTGACCGATGCAGTTGCCGTACCGACGGTAATCGGAATCGTCAAAGTAATTGGAACTGACGTGCGTATGTTGATGCTGCCGCGACTTCCGGCAAATCCCGTTGCGGCGGCGCTGTACACGTAGGTATTGAATGGAACATTATCAAAGCGAAAAACCCCATCCGCACCAGTCGTCATCGATCGATTATAGCCAGTCACCGCATTCTCCAGCGTGACCGTAGCGTTCGAGACGACGGCGTTGTTCGGATCGACAACGGTCCCGGTCACTGTACCTGAGCTAAGTCCCTGTGCGTTCGTGGACTGGTTCGCGAGTAAGAATGCCAAAGAACAAAGTGAGAAGGCGATCGCGATCGAAAGAACATTTCTCTGAGCCTTTATCATAATGCTGTCTCCTATCAGAATTTGGTTGCGAAGCGAAGTTTGCGGACGTAGACCCACGTTGGGTCAATGAACGTCGCTGGCTTCGAACGATGCGCAGTTCTGTTATTAAGAAGAATGAACGCGCACCCAAAGAGCGGAGCGGTGGCTTAGAGAATGGAAGGAGGAGCGCGGCCCTGGCCGGTGGAGATGAACTCAGAGAGCTGAACAATCGCACGTGGCGGAGTGTTCAGACCTCGCGTTTCTGTCGGGCCAACGCCAGGCGTGTGGCCTATTAAGGTAGCGGAAAGATTCTGGTGCAGCTGACAAATCAAGCACTCGCCGTCGGATCGGGACCTCGACGCCGGGCCGTTAGTACTGTTCGAACTTATTTGACTAGCTTCGTTATCGGCTGCCGCTGGAACCGTGCTGGAAAGCGACTCACCTGATTTAGCTTTAGCACCGTGATGATGGGTGAATTCAACCGTGCTGCCCCAGGCGATCGCCGCCAGCAAAAGCATTGCCAGCATGCGGGCTCGTTTGATTGGGCTACGGAAGAGCATTTGGGTTGGTTTACGGATCACGGTTCTCAGATTTGATGCTAGACTAAACCCGTAGTTTAGTCACGCCTGAAACGCATGTCAATCAAACTTTTCCAGGGCCCGAGAAACGATTTGTCGGTAACTTCATTTCCGCACAACCATTCTGAGGCGCAAGCTGGTGAACCAATTGCCGCCGCGGGTGGTGCCATGGTTTGGCTTGGCGTCTGTTTCGCGCTCAGACAAGAAGGATCCCCGAAATCACACAAAACTGCGCCAGTAAGACTAGCTCTGCTTCGTGTGTTTTCGTGGATCGTTTTACGTGGGGAACGGCAATCTCTCAAAAAAGAATGCCACTATACCGCTCAATCGAACGTCCGGCTCGGTCGAGATTTCGCCGTAGCTCTAAGCTGTCTCGCACTACTTACATGTTTGGCTTCGATAGCCAGTGCGCAACGACGAATTGAAATCCGGGTGCTGCCCGATGCAAGTGGTCGAGTCACCATCGATGGAAGCTGCGCGCCGTCGGCTGAGTGGTCCTTCCGCGATAGTTATGCTGGTGTTCTGAATCTCGGCAGTCGAATTGAAGGATTACGTTTGTTTGATGCCGCCGGCGCCGAAGTTTCGAACCGAACAATTGCGCCGGGACAATTTCAAGCAACGGCTGCCGCCACTCGGTTTCACTATGAAGCCAAACTCCCCACCCCCGCGCGAGCAGCGGATGCGGCCCGGGTGTCCTGGCTAACCGCTGAGCGGGGATTGCTGATGTTAAGAGATTTGCTGCCGGCGCGGCCCTCGGGTGCTTCGGCAAATCCTGATACCACCGAAGCGGCAGTTGTGAGACTTGTGCTTCCGCCCGGCTGGTCCGCTTACTCTAACGATAACCAGAATGGCGAGGGCGAATTCGAAAGTTCCGATGTTGACCTGACAGTATTTGCCGTAGGCAGGACTCTTCGAGCAACTACAGCCGCCGTATCAGGAATGAAGCTAAACCTGGTATTGGCCGGTGAGTGGGCCTTTGCTGATGCTGAAGCGGTCGAACTGGCGAGCAAAGTTTTGAAAGCGCATCGGGAAGTTTTTGGGTCAGCGCCGTCACAGCAGGCGACATTGATTTTGTTTCCGTTCCCTCAGACCGGAGTAGCGGACCAGTGGAGTGCAGAGACGCGCGGCTCCTCGGTTACTCTGTTGGCCGCCAGGCTTCCGTCGAAGGTCGCGGCGCTGGCGCAGTTGAGCGTGCCTTTGGCCCATGAGTTTCTTCATTTCTGGGTGCCAAATGGATTAACTTTGACAGGCGACTATGATTGGTTTTACGAAGGGTTTACGGTCTATCAGGCGGCCCGGATCTCGGTGCGTCTTGATTTGTTGACCTTCCAGGAGTTTTTGAATGCGATTAGCCGGGCGTACGATGGTTACTCTTTCGGACTCGATCGGGATCGCTGGTCACTGTTGGAAGCGTCGAAGAGAAGATGGACGGCCGGAGAAGCATCCATCTACTCAAAGAGCATGGTGATCGCCTTTCTGTACGACCTGAACCTACGAACTCTTAGTCGCAACAAGCACTCACTCGATGAGGTCTACCGGAATCTTTTTCGTGAGTATCACAAAGAAGAGGCGCGCGCGCGTGGAGGCGCGGGACTGCAAGGGGGGCAGGGAAGCGATGGCAATGAGGCAGTCCTGCACGCGCTCGGGTTTTATTCCGGGATGCGGAGTTTCGCCGGTTCTTTCGTAAGCAATGCGGTCACGATCAATTTGACGGAGATGCTTGCTCCCTTTGGGCTGCGCGCAGAAACCTTTGGCTTGCGCACGCGGATCAGCGCGAGCGAATCGCTGACTCGCCAGCAACGCGATTTGTTGCATGACTTGGGTTACAATGACTACGTTCGTTCGCCGAATCGCAGGAAACCTTGATAAGTCAGGCACTGGAACAAATCAGATACGCAGGCAAATATGGATTCTCGCAATAGCATGAGAGATCGAGGCAGTAAATCAATATTCGCAACACCATTGCTGCTTCTTGCAGTTTTGATTTTGGCTGGGTGCAGCACGCTCGCAAGTCGCGGTAATACCGGTGTGGTGGTTACGCGAAGCGCGCAGATCCGCAGCTCGACCGCCGTCGTGGCCGCTGATCTGCTGGAGGTCAACCGGGGTGACGTGATTGATATCCTCGACTCAATTGACATCCCCGATCCGAGCGACAACAGCAAGAGAGAACGCTGGTATCGGGTTCGCGCTCACAACGACGAGCGAACCGAAGGCTGGATCGAAGCCCGTAACATCATGCCCGACAAGGTGCTTGAAAACGCACAAAAGTTGGCTGATGAGGATAAGGGTACCCCGGCCCAGGCCACGGGCCAATTGCATGCCGGCTCCAATCTTCGTCTAACTCCCGATCGCGCCAATAACGAAAATATCATGATGCGCCTCGACAGCGGATCCAGCTTCGAAATCATTGGCTGGAAGCGTGTGCCCAAGCTTAAGGGATCTGAATCCACCGAAAGTGATACCGCCCCCAAACCGGGAAGCGCGAATACGGGAACCAACAAAGGCCCGCAAGCGGATGAAGACAATCCCGAGGAACAAGAGACAACGGAACTCTGGTACAAGGTGCGCCTGTCGCCCTCCATTTCGCCTGCGCCCGAGGGTTGGATTTACGGCAAGCAGGTCGAGTTAATGGTGCCGAGCGATATAATTTACTATCGAACGGGCCGAGAGTTTGTGGCGTGGCGCCGCTTGGATGACGACTCCAGTGATGAGAACCCACCGACTAAGAGCAGGGACGTGGCCAAAGAATCACGGCCCGGTAGCTGGGTAATTCTCGAGAAGAGTTCTTCGAAGGAGCCTCACAAGCTGGATGAACCGGATTTCGATCGCATTTACGTGCTCGGCTATGAAAAGCACGACCAGGATCATTACACTGCCTATCGCAGCCCGGACCTGGAAGGTTACTTGCCTTTGCGGATCGAGGGACGAGGAGCAGAGAAGACTTTTTCGGTAAGGACCAAAGATGAAAGCGGCAAGATTACGGAATCGAAGTACGGTCTGTATCGCGACGATCGCGGAGTGATGCGGGTTTCAGCGCCGGGTGAAGTCAGGGGAAAGAAGAAGAAGTAGAACTCGTGAGCCTGCGGAGTAGGCGAAGGTATAGAGCCTTCGGTGAGGCGCAGCGGAACCCCAGGATCCGAGTGCCAATGGAATTACCAGCCCGCTTTAGCGGGCGAAAGCATCAGCGAGATTCCCATTCACGGTTCGTTAGGTGGAATCCCGAATTTGAATTCGATAAGTAGCTGAGGTTTGGGCGTTGGAAAGCCATTCGGAATACTAGAAAACTGTAACCAGTTCTAAAAAACTCTAACCGCGCTTGACACTCACTGGATGTTCGGTTAGGATGCGTGATTGCTTAAGGCAAAGCCAGGCTGTCCGTAGGGTAAACCCCATAAGACAAATTGGATTCGATCTTTGAAAACTAGATAGAGCGTGTCCGTTTCAAGACCTTTGAGAGTCAAACCGCGAACGATAAAGTTCGCGTAAAACTCGAAAGAGTCATTATCGAAACTGAATACGAAAGAAACCAGTATTTTGATAATGTTCCAGAGAACAAATTCTTAACGAGAGTTTGATCCTGGCTCAGAATCAACGCTGGCGGCGTGCCTCAGACATGCAAG
>JAWWPL010000536.1:0-6598 GCA_033850605.1 Blastocatellia bacterium
GGTGAGATCGGCCATCGCATCGATCGAGCTGCGTACTTCGGCGATCGCCTCGCGGCCGACTTCCGGCACCATGATCGGAGGATGCGGTGCGATGCCGGTAAAGACTATTGAACTCGTGTTGGCCATAAGTTTCCACCACAGAGGTCACCGACAATATTGTGCAGTTAACGACGCGATTCTAGCACTGCCGTGAGCGTGTCAGAAGCCCGAGCATAAGCAACTTCAAATTGGAGCGCGGACATCCTTGTCCGCCAGCGTGCGCAGCTCGCTCAGCTTCCCGCCCTCAGCTCAAACGCCGATTCGCGCTTCGCGCTCAGGCGGACAGGATGTCCGCGCTCCATTTAGTTAAGGTCTGGCTTTGCCACGCAGCCGTTGCGGCAACTATCATGGCTCTCGCATGGATCATTTCGATGTCTTAATCGTGGGCGCCGGTCCGGCCGGATCGTTTGCGGCGGACCTTCTCGCGCGTGGCGGCATGCACGTGGCCCTATTCGACGGCCGGCCACCGGGCGAGCCGAAGGCCTGTGGCGGCGGCGTGACCTCGAAAGCGTTAAAGGCCTGGCCGCATCTGCTCGAAGCCGTCGGGCGCACAATAGACGAACTCGACATGTACTCGCCCTCGGGCAAGCGCCTGCATTTGAAACTCGACGAGCCGTTTGCCGTCTATTCCCGGATCGCCTTCGATACGTTTTTGCGCGAACGCGCGCGCAAAGCAGGCGCGCACGTCTTTGCGGAAAAGATCGCCGGCCGCGGCTTCAAAAGAAGTGATGAAGGCTGGATAGTTAAGACCCAAAGCGGGAGGGAGTTTTCGGCCGCCTGGTTAATAGGAGCAGACGGCGCCAACAGTCCGATTGCAAAGAAACTCGCCGGGCCTTTACCACCCGCGGAGATGGAAGTCGCCTTCGGGTATCGCGCACCTATGCCTGAGGCGGGTCATGCGGCAACCGTCGTTGCTTTTTTACCGAAGTGGGTGGGTTACGCATGGGCGTTCCCTCGTCCCGACCACATCTCATTTGGCATCGCGACTACGCAGGACGCTTTCGATCATGAAGCGCTCGACAAGCTGCTTTGGGATTTTATGGTGAGCTATTACGAAGTAGCGCGGTACAGAACCGGGAGCGGTAGCGACCGGGTCCCACCACCCAACCGGAACGGAGCGATGAAGCTTTGGAAGCAACCGGGTGATTCAGATTCGTTCGGCGCTCAACAGGTTCGAGCCGAACTCAAACTGTCAGCTGAACGCTATGCTGCCCGTATTCCCGGACTCGAACCACGCACCTGGGACCAACGGAACGCCTGTGGAGGGCAATGGGCACTGCTGGGTGACGCCGCGGGCTTCGCCGATCCGGTCACCGGCGAAGGGATTTATTATGCGCTGCGCTCAGCGGAACTATTTGCCGATGCTTATCTCGCCGGATCGCCTTTGGATTACGAAAAACTTTGGCGGCGGGATTTCGGCCGCGAATTGCGGCGCGCTTCGCAGATGAGGCGAAAGTTTTATGGAAACTTCTGGGGTGCGCCGTTCACCGAACGCATGATCAAGTTCGCCCGCGGGCATCGAGGCATCCGCAAAGTCCTGGGCCAACTGGTCGCCGGCGATCAGGGCTATACCGACTTGAAACGCAAACTCGCCCGCAGCGCATTGAAACCCCTGTGACCGAGATTAATCCGCAGATTCACAGATTTCGCCGATTAGCTGTGAATACGAACCGCAACTCGTCAAGGCGGTCTCGGTTTTCATTTTCAGAATCGGTGTAATCGGCGAAATCTGCGGATCATTCTTGAATGCCCTCGCGACAAACTACTTGTATCTTCACCGCTGGAAACTGTAATCTGTTTGAGCCTGAAATTGCCTGGTCTCAGTTCACTTGCCCTGGGTTCCACGCTGATTTAGAAGCCTCCCGTTTGAAGAGCTGCTTAGGATTCACTCGATGGGAATTCGCGGAACTCTGAACACAATGAGTGTCTCTGACCTACTCCAGTTTCTGGCGTCAGGTCGCAAGACCGGCACGCTCAAGCTCGGGCGCGGCAGCATCGTTAAGCACATCTATATGGAAGACGGCGTCATCGTCGGCTCCAGTTCCAACGATCCTAAAGAATACCTGGGCCAGGTGTTGCTGCATTACGGCAAGATCGACGAAACCCAGTTGCAGACCGCCATGGAAATTCAGCGCCAATCGGGCGGTAAGCTGGGAGTCATCCTGTCGTCGCGCGGCTTTGTCAGTCAGCCGGACGTGATCGAAGTCCTGCGAACACGTACGTTGGAGATCATCTACGATCTGTTTATCTGGGAAGAAGCCCACTTCGAGTTCTTCGACCGCGATCCTCTACCGGATGATCTGATACGCATCCAGGTCCAGGTTACTTCGGTAATCATGGACGGGATCTATCGCATAGATGAATGGGCGCGCTACCGCACGGTGATACCTTCCGAACGCACCTTCTTCGAATTGAATCCCGGCTGGACGCAATCGGTTACTAATGCAAATCCAGAGACTCGGCAGGTCCTCTATAACGTCGAAAAGCGCCTGACCGCCGCAGAGATTTGCTACAACATGCACACCTCGCTGTTTCACGCGTGCGCGCTGCTGTTTGACCTGGTCAGCGAGGGTATTATCAAAGTTGCGGGCGAAGCGCCCGCGCCGGTTGAATTGCTATCTGATTTGTCCGCGCTAAATTTGCCCAAGACGGTTCCCGAGTTGCTCAAGATGGCCCGGTCCGAAATTAAAGAAAATAACGCGGAGAATGCCCTGGCGATCATTCACAGTGTGCTCGAACAGGAAGCCAAGAATGCGGAGGCCCAAAGTCTGCGCGAAGAAGCCGAGAAAAAGTTTATCGCTCAGATTTATCAGGGCAGTCTTACTCGGCGGGCCGTGGCCCGGATTCTGATTTCACCAGACCAACTGGAACATGAAAGACTCGGGCCGCAGGAAGGTTTTGTGCTTTCACGCATCAATGGCCAGTCGGACATTGAATCGATTCTATCAGTCTGTCCCTTTCGTGAAGCCGACAGCCTCCGCATGATCAAAAAACTTCTGGACGGCGGCATCATTGGAATCAAACAGGCGGGATCTTGATTTGGTAATCCTTAAGACGCGTAACGTCGATCCGAATTTAGCCCAGCCTTTCAAGGGCACTAACATATCCGACTCATCTAACCATGCCCTGGTTTGATTTCGCGTTGTCTTTCCCTGAGCAAGAACGATCCACGAAATAACACGAAATGGGTATGAAATAGGGTTTCGTGTGGCTTCGTGGATCGACTTAACTCCCATGAGGGTTTCAAAAGAGGGCACCACCCGGCGCCGCGTTTACTATTTCTTTTTCCCGCACTAGTATTACCCCACCATGTCAGAACAAGAGATTGATAAGAAACCCGTCGTCGCGTTGTTGAATGAGATTCTGGAAACAGAGCTGGCCGGCGTAGTGCGCTACACACACTACTCTTTGATGGTCTTTGGCTACAGCCGCATACCGATCGTGAGCTGGCTGCGCGGAGAAGCTACGACCTGCCTGGCCCACGCCAACGTGGCCGGCGAGATGGTGACCCATCTCGGTGAACATCCTTCTTTGAAAATTGGCGCGCTGCTCGAAACTCAGAAGCACGGCATCAATGACATTCTGCTCGAGGCACTCGACGCCGAAAAAGAGGGGCTCGCTCTCTACAAGAAATTGCTCGACCTGGTGCGCGATCGGTCTGTCTTCCTCGAAGAATACGCGCGCCAGCAGATCGCCGAAGAAGAAATGCATCTCGGTGAAATCAATAAGATGTTGCGCAAGCCTGGCGACATTGCGCGCTTCAAAACAGAGTAGATCATTAACTGATCAGGATCAGAGGGCTTTAACTCAAACACCGGAGCCTAAACCATGCGACCCGCGACATCCCTCCTAGTGCCCCCGGCATTTCTTCTAGTGTTAGCCGCGATCGTCATTGGTATTGCGATGAGCGCGAACCATTCGACATCGTCAGCGGCGTCAGCTAAGGCCGCCGCACCGCAATCGACCTCGTTGTGCGCGAAAGATGAACGCGTCATTTTCAGTTGCCCGGTCAGACGTCCGGCAAAGATCGTTTCCCTGTGCGCGTCGAAGGACCTCACCAGCGACCGGGGTTATTTGCAGTATCGCTTTGGCTTGCCGGGGAAGATCGACCTGGAGTATCCGAAGGACCGGCAAGGAACGCAGTCAAAGTTTCAATACACACACTACTTCCGAGCCCAGTTCGATATGACGTCGATAAACTTCACCATCGACGGTTATGAGTATTCGGTGTTTGACGATTACAACGGCGAAGAAAAACCAAAGATCAGCACCCAGGGCGTTAGCGTCACCGCGCCGGGCAAGCCGAAAGAAGTAAGCTTCGTCTGCCGCACGAAACCTAAGGCCGATTACAACGATCTGCAAGCGGTGCTGCCGAGCGGGCAGGACTAACAAGACTATGGATCCAACAATCGTAGCAGCGTTGGCCGGGGTTCTGGGAGTCATCCTCGGAGCAGTCATCGGCGGTGTCTTTGCTCTCAAAGCGACGAAGCGCCAGATCGAAGTGATGCTGTTGCAGGGTCGTGGCGACGTCAATGAGCGGCTTTACAATCAAAGCCTCCAGATAATGCGCTTCCTGGCAGAGAATCCCGCCCTGCGGCCATATTTCTCCGACAACAAGGATTTGAGTACTTGTGAAAATGAACTTGAGAAATGCAGAGTGCTGAGCACCGCGGAGATGATCGCTGGTTTCATGGAGTTGGTGTCGTTACAACTTGCCGAGCAACCATTGGAAATTCAGCCGAGATGGAAGGCTTATATTGTCGACGCGTATAACTCCAGTGCGGTACTGCGCGAGCATCTGGCAACTTGCACGGCCTGGTATGCCGACGATTTTCTTCAGCTCCTGCCGGCGAATTCACCTGAGCCCGTCGTCGCCCAGCCGAACGCGTGAATCGTTGTGAACCTTTACGGATTAAAACCTGGCGTTCGTAGTTCGTTCGGAGTTCCGCCTTTAGGCGGCACGACAGGTGTGGGATTCCGCCTAAAGGCGGTACTCCAACGAATCAGGTTTCGTGAGTAGTTTTGAAGTGACGCACACTCAGTAGCCGCGTTCACGCGGCTTGCCCGCAGGGTTATTAGACCAGCCGTTCTACGGCTGGGTCAGGCAGCGACTCAAATTGCCGAGAGCCCGCTTCAGCGGGCTTAGTTCATTTGGGGCTCTAGCCGGATGCTCAAGCGGTTATGGCAAGCACGCTGAAGCGCGCTTGGTGCCATAATCGCAGACGGATACCCAGCGCTCAAAAGCGCTGGTCTAATAACCCTCCGGGCAAGCCCGATGAATCGGGCTCTCTCGTATTACGTACAGTCTTCTGCTCACTGGATGCGTGAGATTGCGTGCACGTGACAGCGTCCGCTCACTAACTAACTCAAAACCAAACGATTTGAAGAGAGCCTTCCACTCCGACGCCCGGCGGAACGTACAGGGTCCGGTGCGACCGCGCCACTGCTGATTGTGAATCCAGCACACGCCTTTGTCCCACCACGTTTCGGGAATGTCCTCATAGATCACTACGCGGCCGCCATCGCGTAGCGCGCGGCGCACTTCCTTCAGTACGACTGAGACATCCTGGGCGTGGTGCAGGACGTAACAGAGCAACACTGCGTCAAAGGATTTGTCGGGCGCCGGGAAACGCGCTCCGTCATAGCGACTGTAATCGATCGGCGCTTCGGCGCTGGTTCCCAGGTCGATTCCCATCGTCCGCGTGCCCAGCATCGCGCTGAGATGATGCGCGATAAAACCATTCCCACAGCCCACGTCCAAAATCTCAGATCCATAAGGCACAGCGTGCGCGATTTCCAGGGCCATGTCGTAAGCACGGCCTACTTTGCGCCGGCGCCGTTCGCGCTTGAAGCGGCGGATGATTCCTTTTACCAGCGGCCCTAATAACTCTCTGCGCAACCTCTGCGTTCTCTGCGTCTCAGCGATGAAGATTCCCTCGTCAGACAAATCACCGCCGAGACGCAGAGCACGCGGAGTTGGCGCAGAAAAGAAATCTGTAAGTGAAGACTCTGGCTGGACCGGAGAAATGGTTTGCGACATCATCGACAGACTTTGCAAGCACGATGCCGGTTCGATCTTCTGAAAGTTCCTACGAAAAACAAATGACGGATTTCTATGGCGCGGGATTCTGATGACCGATGGCTGCAAGAAACATCGGACAGAAGTAGCGGCCGCATTAAGGTTCCGCTCAGCCCTCGCGGGAGATATACTCTGTTCCTCGTGCCGTAGTATGGGAATATTCTTCGGGTAAGATGGAAGATCCAATGGCCAGAACGCGGCGGCAGCTCGGCGACCTGGCCGTCACCTGGCGCATTTGGATCAAAGGACCGCGAGCGACGAAATATTTTTGGGCTGACCCGAAAGGGAATTTTTCTGATCATGAATAACCACAACGCTATCTGGAAAAAACTGTCTGCGCTGGCGGTGTTGATGACCTTGATCGTCAGCGTCACCGCACAAAACTCTCGCATGAAAACAAATCAGACATTACCGCCTGGCTATTGGCCTTTGGAAAAAAGCCAATCGATCATCGACAAAACCCAGACGATCAAGCTGGCG
>JAWWPL010000049.1:0-8828 GCA_033850605.1 Blastocatellia bacterium
CCGATCTATTGGACTTTCTTCGCTGCATCAATCAATTGATTATTTCGTTCGTAAGAAATGCCGGCGTTCTCTCCAACCTGCGGCGGATACTGATGCCGCTGATAGATTGGATACGCTTCGGTCCGCAGATGCGCGAGCATGTGATGCCCGCGACGTGAGGCGCGTTCGTGACGCAAAGCTGAAACATCGATCGGCGCCACCACAATTCGTTCGCCGGGACCGGGCGATGCCTGGGCCAGCAGACGTCCATCATAATCAACGACCTGACTCCCTCCCGGCCATGAATAAGGTGGATAATGTTTCAAACTAGCGCCCTGATTCGCAGCTACCACGTAAGCCATATTCTCGATCGCGCGCGCGCGATTGATTACCGTCCACCAATCCATCGGTTCAGTCGCGCCCCAGGGATCCATATAGGCTGATACGCGCACCAAAACTTCCGCGCCGTTTGCCGCCAGTTGACGCATCACTTCGGGAAATAACCAGTCATAGCAAATCGCACAACCGATGCGACCTATGGCCGTGTCAGCGACCGGAAAAAGAGGTTCGTCATAGCCTTCCAGATCGTGTGGACTGGTGTGAACTTCGAAAGGAATCCAGGTGTTTACCTTGCGATACTTGTAGAGAATGCCTTCGGGTCCAATCAGGCAGGTAGTGTTGAAGACATGACCCGGCCATTTCGGATCGACTTCCAACATCGATCCACTTTGAATGTAGATATCGTGCGCGCGCGCCTTTTCCTGGAGCAGACGGGTGTGCTCGTTTGGGATTTCGATTGCCAGTTTGTCGATCAACTCGCTCGCTGTTTCAAACACCGGCGCCGAATGAGCAAATTCAGGAAAGACGACTAGCCGCACCGGCAAAAACGGCGCCGCGCCGGCGACTGCGGAATCGATCATTGAAAGCATGCGGTCCGTATTCGTCCGCATTCCTCTCCGCTCGATCGGATTGGGCAAATCAGTCTGGCAACACGCAACTGAGTATCTGATATGTTCCATAAAACTTATCCGCAGGTTACGCAGATTCCGCAGAAAGCGGAATCAACGACCTCGGCTAAAGCATTCGGTAATCCCCAAAATTTCGGTTTTCGCTGCTGCGCTCTGCGCCAACCTCTGCGGCCTCTGCGGTTAATGTCTTTGCCTTGGGCAATTAACCGCAGAGAAGAATCCGAGGTCTTCGCAGAGGACGCAGAGAACAACTAGAATTAGGGCACTACCAAGCATTCCTTTTGTTATTGAAGTCTTCCTAATCTGTCGTAATCTGTGGACTACCACCCGAGTATCGCCGCATCGATTAACGATACTGCAGAGGTAACCACGCGAGTATTGTACTGCTCGAGATATCTCAGGCGCGCCGCGGTCAACGGATATTGTTCGGGCTGCTGGTACGGATATCTGCTCATGCCATGGTACGGCAGCGGCAAAATCTGATCGGGACTGGCTGAGTTGATGTCCATCTCTTTGCTGAAGCCGTCCGCATACAACAGAAACGTGCGCGTCCAACCCTGGGGCAAAGGCCTTAATCGGTTCGCAGCAAACGACAAACTTATCTCGTCGCCGGTGCGGCAGATCGCAAACATATCGTCGCTCGTCTTGAGCAGTTCCCGAATATCACCTTCACGAGTGTAGTGTCCGGTCATCACCTTCCACGGTGAAGCAAACGAAACCCGTGCGAAGTCGTAACCGAAAGGTTCACGGCCATCGGGCGTTACCTCCGCCGAGAATCCGCGCCAGCGGAGATCGGCTCGCTCCGGGTCCAGGCGCTCGATCTGATTTGGCTTGGTTCCGTTCGACGTATCCACCAGAATCTGGTCCCAGTAGATACGCATGTTGGTGACAATGCGAACCTCACGACTCGCACTCAAGAATTTTCCGGTCAGATCAACCGTCACCGTCTGTGGACGTCCCACTGGAATCCCAATGTCTTTGATCACGGTCTGCCAGTTCCCTCGGGCATCTTTAACCTGTAACGCCGGAGGCTTCATCGTTTTTCCAGCCTGAGACGCAGCCACGTTATCGCTGGACCATGCGTAATCAGTCCAAC
Organism: Blastocatellia bacterium; assembly: GCA_033850605.1. GTDB lineage: Bacteria > Acidobacteriota > Blastocatellia > Pyrinomonadales > Pyrinomonadaceae > UBA11740. The sequence goes on from JAWWPL010000049.1 coordinate 2,044, forward strand.
CGGTTAGCAGCAGAACGATTCGCGCCGCGCTGCTATCCCTCGTCTTCGCGTCGGCCCGGTCCCTTGTGCTTGCGGCTTTGCCGCCCCGATGTGCGGAAAGGCTCCGCCTTTCCGTCGCTGGGCTCCCATTTTGTTCAGTGAGACTATGCCTCACTGAAAGGGGCTCACCCAGTTTCATCGTCAAAGTATGTTCTTCCCCATAACCCCGAATCCGATCAAGCTTGAAGTCGTCAGGCCAACGCCGATCCATACGGGAAATGAGATCGAGCACATCGTGACCGTGATCATCGACTGCATTCAAAGGCGGCCGCGCGCCTTCAGTGAGAAACAACTTGAAAGGCTTCGGCGGATCACTCATGCCTTCATTTGGATAGACCTCAGTACCCAGGCGATGTGTTACGACCAATAGTTGCAAACGATCGACAAACATCGCTTCCTCGAGTTCGTTGGTGACGCGCAACTCAAAGCGCCCGTCCTTCTCCTTCAATTGATCGGCCCGAATGCGCACATACTCATCGGGGTCAGGCTTGTTGTAATGACCGGGCTCTTCCAGATAGCCCATCTCGCCGCCACCCATGAAGTCGGTGACGAACTCAAAGCGCTCTCCGTTCCACGTATATAGATAAGGACACGATGAAGGCTTGCGGTCGAGTTCGGTAACGTTGAACGAGACGAAGCCGGACTTTCCCGAAGGGAATTCTGTTTCGGCCTGGACAATTCCGGCGGGCCATAACACGCGCAACGCATCGGGTGCGTCGCGCTTGCCCAAGCCGAAGATCAAGTCAGCCGGCGCCGGCGCCGGCGAAGCCGCATAAGTCTCAAGCTTTTGATAAAGACTGCCGGCGCGCATTTCGACTTTCGCTTCCACCGCACTCTTGTTGCTGATGCGGCCGTGAAGATTTACCGCAACGGAGTGATTGCGATTACCGCCATCGTTGCGCGCCACCTTCAGTGCGCCGGCAATAGTGCCGAAGATCAGATCTGTATCGCCATCCCCGTCCAGGTCGCCGGCAACCAGCAATGGTCGACCCGACGTCGCCACGCTGGCCTTAGTATTAGGGACTGCCTTATCACTTACATCGACCCACCCGTCACCAACATTGCGCCAGATGCGGAGTCGCATGCTCGACGATGGGCTGCCAACGGTTACGACCGTGACAAGATCGAGCAATCCATCATTGTCATAGTCAATGAACTGTGATGCCTCGTTCTCTTTACCCGAAGTGAAACTCTGGTTGCCATTAAAATCATCGGGGCCGCTCTTAATTTGAAAGTGAGCTTTGCCATTGCTCAGCGCAAAGCGTCCTGCCCGGCCATTATTGCCAAAGTAGAAATCGGGATAGCCGTCTTTGTTCAGGTCTCCTACGGCAACACTGCTCGCAGCCTTAAGGTCTTTCGTCCCGAGGCCGACCTCCTCAGCAACATTTCGAAAAGTACCGTCACGCAGATTGCGCCACAACGCGACCCCATCAAAACCGCTGACCAGCAGATCAACGTCCCGGCGATTGTCAAAATCTGTCGGCACGACAACATCGGACTTTATAGGCAAAAGAAGTCCCGCCGCTGCGGTGTGATCGGTAAACGTCCCGTCGCCATTATTGCGCAACAGAACAGCGTGCGCGGATGGAGTCACAAGCAGAATAGTGTAAAGGCCTCGAGGTGGATATTCTTCCAGTGACCTCTCATTCTTCAGTGCTTCGGACGGTTCCTCGCCACCGCCAATGAAAATGTCGAGATCGCCATCATGGTCGTAATCCACGAAGGCAACCGACCGATAAAGATCTTTGTAATTAGGAATCTTCGCGGACGCGGTCACGTCGGTGAAGCGCCCGTCGCCGTCGTTGTGATACAGGCTGCTCTTGCCGTATCGCAGCACGAACAAGTCCGCATGTCCGTCGTTGTCATAGTCGCCCGCAACGACGGCGGTAGCCACTCCGTCTCGATCCTTTCCTAAGTCTCCCGATTGGATCGTTACATCAGTGAACTTGCCGCCATCATTCCGTAGAAGTCTCTGTGATCCACCGGCGACTTCCACTAGATCGAGGTCACCGTCGCCATCGTAATCAAACAGGGCGACCGCCCCGCCCGCTTGTCCAAGAATTTTGCTGCGAGGCAGCTTCAAGTCGCGAAATGGGGGCAGCGTCGTGTTGGTTACGTCAGTGAAGACCACATCGGGCGTTCGCTTATCAACTAACTCCGATTCTGCTCCGGTTGAAACCACCGCCTCGGCGTAGTGTCCGCCCTCAAGATAGTTTGCGCCGATGGCCGTGCCCGCGCCGCTCTGCCTGAACTGCTGAAACTTTTGGATCAGCTGCTGACCTTCCTCTTTTTTTCCAGTCCGGGTCAACAGCAAGCCAAGATTGTAAAGCGCCGTTTCGTTGTATGGCTCTGACGCGAGCGCTCGGCGAAAGACCGAGATCGCATCAGTGTACTTTTTCTGCTGCGTATAGATTTGGCCGGCGTTCACATTTGCTCCGGCATCGTCGGGATCAATCTTTAAAACCTTCCCTAGTTCAGTGAGGGCCACGTCGAATTGATTTTCCGAGCGCGCAATCAAAGCCAGAATGTAATGCGGTTGGGGCGCATTCTGATTTTGCTGGAGCGCCTTTTCGGCTTCGCGTTTTGCGCCTGCGCTGTCGGGTAAGTAATAAAGCGCTATGCTGAGGTTGATGCGCGCGATCAGAAGATCCGGCTTGAGTTGCAGCGCGCGGGTGAACGAGCCGACTGCCTCTTTAGCTTTGAATTGTTCCAGGAGGGCGACGCCAAGATTGTTGGCGCGATAGGCTGCTTCGCGTTGATCGATTGATCCGGCCGCAGGTTTGCTCTGCGTCGAATTGATCGCGTGAGATCGTTGAACCAGCAGTGCGCCAAAGGAGATGAAAAGAATAGTGGCCGATAAGAGCGCGCGCAAAGATTTCATGTTGAATCCTGGCAACCGGTTTATTAGCACCGTGGCTTTAGGCCGGTGATCAATTATTGGATTCTAGTGCGGAGTCCCAGCAGTTCTCTGAAAAGCGAGCGGGGCATTAGCCCGACCGTTAGGGAGGGCTCCGCGTCCTACGCCGCTTACCTAATGAGCCCTCCCTAACGGTCGGGCTAGTGCCCCGATAACAAAAACCGCGGTGCTAATAAAAGGCACTCATTCCCAACACAGAAATCAGTTCGACGCTATCACGACGTAGCTGCGGCCGGCGTAAAGCCTGATGCCATCCGCGGCCTTCGACATCATGAGCGGGCGGGGCCGTTTCAACTCTTTGTCCTGCGAAGCCGCCATGGACATGATTTCTTTGCCGCTCAGATCCAACACCGCAAACTTGCCGTCGTTGGTAAAGCCAAAGCCATAAGCACCGGTTCCCAGTGCTGAGCCACCAACCTTGATCGGTGAATCAGTGATCAGAAATCCCTGGTACTTCTCTCTCACGTCGGCGGCATATCCGGAAGTATCGACGAATCCGGCAATCACATAGCGATTGGTCCCGAAGCGCACTGCCGCGGAGTTGCGCATCTGCGTCGGCGCACTCTGAGCTTGAAAATAAAATCCCGGCGGGACGACGCGGGTGAGTTCTGCACCCATCAATACCGTTCCCGCGTCCTGCGCACCTGCTGGCACAGTCACTGAGCACACGAGAAAAAGCAGTGCTAAGGCCAGCGCCGGTTTGATTGAGCGCTGCATAAAGTTTGTCATCAGAGTTCTCCTTAATTAATCAGCGGTAAGAAACGCCCTCCCTCACGGTCGGGCTACTGCACCGAGCTTTACATCGTTGTCTTCCCGCCGACTGTTATTCTCTATCCTTTTCGCGGGAAAAGGTATTCCAGTATTGACTCGAAACGGGCCGCCCAGGCGTGCTCGTTATGCTGCGCGCCCTCAGCTTCAAAGTAGCTAAGATCACTTCCCGTCTTCCAGCCCTTGCGGACGAGTGCTTCCTTTAGCAGTCGCGCGTCGACTACGGTCTTCTGCGCTTCCTCCGCATCACGCCCCTCTTTACTTCCTATGTCCAGCCAAATATGGACCTGCGGCTTTTTCGCAAGCGCCTCAACATAATGCAAGATCTGATGATCGGCAAACCACACGGACGGGGAAATCACCGCGAGGCGGCCGAACACGGACGTGTATTTCAGACCCAGATAAAGCGAGACCAGTCCGCCCAGCGAAGATCCTCCCAGTCCTGTGTGCTTCGCATCCTTGAGCGTCCGGTACTGTGCGTCGATGAAAGGCTTCAGTTCCTCGACCAGCAGGCGACCGTAAAGATCTGCTTTGCCTCCCATCTTGTATTTGGCATCAACGGCCGGGGTGTATTCATTGATGCGGTCTTTACCGGTGTTGTATACGCCGACGATGATCAGCGGCTCAATTTTACCCGCGGTGATCAATGACTGCGCGGCTTCGTCTGCGCGCCATTCCTGCCCGGGAATGAACGATGTCGCGCCGTCGAATAAATTCTGTCCATCCTGCAGATAGAACACCGAATAGCGTTTCTCTTTGTCAGCTTCGTAACCCGGCGGCAGATAAACGACTAAGTCTCGATCGTTATCAAGGATATTTGAATGAAAGGCTCTGTGAAAACGGATGTCGCCCGTGAGCGTGTGGGGCTGCTGCGCGACGGCTGTCCCGACTACCAGGAATGCGACAATCACTGAAACGCTGATGAAGCAAAGTCTAATCAGTCGGCCGGACGTTTTCATAAGCGCACAGCATAACCGCCGGACGTGAAGCATACAAATCGACGGCTCACCCGGTTGCCTTAATCAAATGAACCTTAATTCAAACGACGCTCGCTATTGCGGCTCAAGAAGAGTATAACTAATCCACGCTTCCGCCCCACATCAGTTGCAGCCTCGGAATTCTCCGATTCGGCCTCCAGATGATTAATTCGTAAATTTTGGAGGTGTTCCCCCAAGTGCCGGAAAATCAGAAATCAGACGTACAGAAGGTGCTGGACGAACTGTGGAATGAGCAACTAATCCCTTTTGAGCTCACCGTTGGAAAGATAACCAAGGAGGATAGGGAATACACTCTCCATTTTCACGATAGCCGGATACGTACAGCCCATATTCTCGTGACTGAGGGCCATTCGTTTAGAGACCTGGTTCGACCTGCGGTCCTGGATCGCGTGGCCAGAATGAGCGGCCCCTTGCATTTGAAGGCTACCGGCATCTGAATGTTATTGGACAAAACCAAAATACCAGACAGGTTCGCCTTCCAGATTTATCCAACGGCTAGTCTCTCTCTTTGTTGCCGTTTTTTCAGCTGTGATGAATCAGGGGAGACGATAGTGAATTCTCTCGTCTCAGTTTGTGGATCGTCCAACACAGGCAGAGACTGAGCCCACCAGCGACCAAAGAAACCTGCACAAGTCAGATCACAACCATTCAGCGGGTGCCGAGTTGATAGATCCCCGTAGTCGGATGGTACGCCTTCCAGTCGAACCAATAGTCGTTCAGCACCGGCACCTTCTTTAACTGATGTCCCGCCAACGCGCCGCCAGTGGCCTTTCCGGCAAAGTCCCATTCGCTACCGGTCTCAGCGTCAACCAGCACTAAGGGTGAGGCCTGTGGCTTTACGAAAAATTCCAACTTGCGGCCATCGATCAATCGCTCATAGGCACGAACCGATTTCTTGTCCTCGCCAACTACAATGAAGATTGGGACTCCGCCGACGCTATCAATGATTGGGCTTTGCTTGAGGAGCACCTCGAACGGATAAGCCGTCGACGCGCCGTTGAGAGTTACGCCCACTACCAGAGCGCGAGGCTCGAGCGAATTGTCCTGAGGTTGAGAGGTGGTGACGCGCACTTTCGTCATGCGCTCTTCCCAGTTTGCCGGAGCATAGAGTCCGGCGCGCATTACAGCTTCATCCGGCCTCAGGACTCGCCCCTCCGGTTTTTCCCGCTTCCATAATCCGAAAGTTAATTCATCGTGCACCACCGGGAGCAACTTCTGTCCCTTGAGCGGGCCAAAGATCGCCTCGCCGGTTACCTGTTGCCACCACGAGCCCGTCTCCTCGTCGCGCATGATGAAGTTCTGGTTATTGATTCCGGCCAGATGAAAGTGAAGTGGCCGTCCGTTTACTGTCGTCTCCCACACCAGACCGGTGTGACAGAGCGTTCAATAAGTAGCCACGATCGGAGCGCCGCCGACAACGTCGTGCACGAGATGGTGGTAAGCCATCTGGCGGACCGGATAGGCGACCGCTTCTCCCTTGTTTTCGACTGCGAGGACGATGTCCGTGTCGGCAACGAATGCCGCGTCGCTTGTCTTTGCATAAGCCGTCCGAGCCAGTGGATGAAACATCCATTCGAAATGATTTTGCCGGGCGAACCACGTCGCTGCCAGCAAGGGGAGAACGATTACGACCAAAGCCGCCTTACGCCACCAACGCCGCGCCCCCGGAAAAAGCCAGATGACCAGTGCCAAAGCAGCCGTGGCGGCGATGAGGGTGACGAGCGGCGACCAACTGCGCAGCGCATAAGATAATTTCAAACCTGCGTTCGTCTGAGGCTTAAAGGGCTGCACGATCCAGACGGGAATCATTACAATTGCCAGTCCAATTAATGCGAGCAACAACAGTGTGACCCAGGCCGTTCTGCGACCAAAAAAGAAATCAGCTTCCCCGGCTACCATTGAATGTTCCTTTATCTTCTCGAATGCACGGATTTCGCGGAGCCATCATACTGTCAAACATTCTCAAGGCCAATGCTCGATCTCAGATTGAAAATCAAAGGTACTGATACAGTGCGAGCCGGCAGTGCAGAGTTCAGCCTTTAGGCTGCGACGCGACGTAGTGA
>JAWWPL010000083.1:0-19800 GCA_033850605.1 Blastocatellia bacterium
ATTGCCCCGTATCCCGGACTCGCTTTGCTTATCTTCGCGGGCGCTAAAGGCGTATTATGCCGGGGCGTTCTGCGGCTTGTCCTGACCAAGTCATCTTTAACGAAATACCACGCATTGAACCAGAAGCAGCCTAATGAGTGTTGATATTGGTTCGCGGCTCGGACGTTACGAAATTCGCTCTCTCATCGGCAAGGGCGGAATGGGAGTCGTCTATTCTGCTCACGACACCGAGCTCGATCGCAACGTGGCCATCAAAGTCATGCCGGCTGACGTCTCTGAAGATGTCGAGAGACTGAGCCGTTTCAAGCAGGAAGCGCAGGCCCTCGCCCGCCTCAACCATCCCAACATTCTTTCCATTCTCGACGTGGGGTCCGACGATGGCTCGTTCTATGTAGTGTCGGAACTACTGGAGGGGCAGACGCTGCATGAGCGCAATGACGTCGAGAAGGTTTCTGTGCGCAAAGCGCTAGAGTATGCCGTACAAATTCTGCGCGGACTGGCGGCCGCGCACGAGAAAAGCATTGTCCATCGCGACCTCAAACCGGAAAACATCTTCATCACCAAAGATGGACACGTCAAGATCCTGGACTTTGGCCTGGCTAAGCTGGTGACTTCAGAGGATCAGGAATCGACGGGGTCAGAAGCCCCGACGGTAAGACCGAAGACTGCTCCCGGCATCGTCATGGGAACCATTTCATACATGTCGCCTGAGCAGGTGCGCGGCCGGCACGACCTGGTGGATTATCGCTCAGATATCTTTTCCTTCGGGCTGGTCTTTTACGAGATGCTTACCGGCAGCCGGGCGCTCGACGGAGAGTCATCGGCCGACGTGATCAGCGCGATTCTTAATGACGACCCGCCGGAGGTAAGACTGTCGAATAGCAGTCTCTCCGGAATTCTGGACCGGATAGTGAGGAGGTGTCTCGAAAAAAGACCTGACGACCGCTTTCAATCGGCCAGTGATGTGGGTTATGCGATCGAAGCGCTGTCAGGAATGACCAGTCCCGACATCAGGATCATTGAGCAAAAACACACCCGGGGCCGGAAATGGTGGCCGTTATTCGCCGGGTTGATTCTACTGGCACTAGTCACGGCGGGAGGTATTTTTGTTGGGCGCACTTTTTATGAGAAGCCTTTGCCCTCGTATCAACAATTGACGTTCAGGCGGGGCACGATCTGGTCAGCGCGGTTCGCGCCGGATAGCCACACCGTCATGTATAGCACGGCGTGGGGAGGCGGCGAGGATCAGTGTTATTCGATGCGGCTCGAAGCCTTGGAGTCGCGGCTGCTGGATTTGAGCAACGCAGAAGTTCTGGCGATCTCTTCCACCGGCGAGATGGCGGTACTGCTCAATCGCCGCCGCATTCATTTCTACATGGGCCTGGGCACTTTGGCCCGTCTGCCGATTATGGGCGGCGCACCGCGTGAGATACTCGAAGACGTGGTCGAGGCGGATTGGTCTCCTGACGGTAAAGAACTGGCCGTGGTCCATCACGTGGGAGAAAGGCGGCGACTGGAATATCCGATCGGCAAAGTCCTCTACGAAACTGACGGCTGGATCGGCCATTTACGAATCTCGCCCAAAGGAAACTTAATAGCCTTTCTGGACCACCAGATAGTGAGTGACGATCGCGGCTCAGTGGCGGTAGTGGATCTTAACGGCAATAAGAGAACCCTGTCGGGTGATTGGGGCGGCGTGGAAGGTCTGGCCTGGTCGCCAAGTGGAAATGAAGTCTGGTTCACGGCGACCAAAAGCGGTGAAGCTCCCTCGCTTTATGCAATCAATCTTTCTGGCCGGGAACGGGTGATTGCTCGAGCTCCGATCGGGCTCATGTTGCACGATATTTCACCGGACGGTCGCGTACTGTTGACGCGCGGCAGTCTCACCACGGATATCATCGGCCTGGCTCCAGATGAGACGAAGGAGAGAGATCTTTCCTGGCTGGACAGTGGCTTGGTTTTCGATCTTTCGGCGGATGGCAAGTTGTTCATCTTCTCGTATTTCGGTGAGGGAAGCGGGATTAACTATACCTCGTACATGCGGAAGACTGACGGGTCGGCTGCTATCCGCCTCGGCGAAGGAGCTGCCACGTCTCTCTCCGCGGACGGCAAGTGGGCAGTGACGGTTCTTCATACTCCTCCCCAGATCATGATCCTGCCGACCGGAGCGGGCCAGCCCAGGACGTTGGAGCGCAGCGGGATCGAGGAATATAGCGTCGCGACCTGGTTTCCAGACGGCAAGCGCATTCTGTTTACCGGCAGAGAACCGGGCCGTGGCATGCGTTGCTATGTTCAGGAAATCAGTGACGGGGCAAAAGCCCGCCCCGTTACTCCCGAAGGCGTAGTGGGAACCCAGGTTTCTCCGGACGGTAAGTTTGTCATTGCCACAAATACCAGCAATCAGACTCTGCTTTACCCGTTGGACGGGGGCGCGCCGCTTCCTTTCGGCGGCTTGGCGGCAGGGGAAAAAATAATCTGCTGGACCGTCGGTGGACATGAGCTCTTCGTGCGGGGGGCCGACGATCTTCCGATCAGAGTCTATCGCCTGGATCCTATCAGCGGCCGCAGGGAGATGGTTAAAGAGTTGATGCCCGCTGATCGTGCAGGCCTGGTTAGGGCCCCGAAAATCATCATGACTCCCGATGGCAAGTCTTATATCTACGATCTGCGTCGCAATCTCACGACCCTCTTTCTCGCCAAAGACTTGAAGTAAGGAAGTGGGGTAAAAGTGTGTTGCTAATCCACGGGGCATCGTGACCCGACTGGGTGGCCACCCACATTCACCCACTACCTAAACTTCGAGGCAGCGGTTGCGCTTCACTTCGCGTATTACAATCTCGTTCGGACGCATGGTAGCTTGAAAATGACTCCGGCCATGTTCGCGGGAATTGAGAAAGACTTCTGGACGGTCTCAGACTTGGTTAAGGCGACAGTATGAACTACATCGAAGAGCTACAAGAGGTTATCCGCAAGATGCACGGCGCAGAGTCAAAGCACATTGAGACTGTGCCCGTGGTCGAGACATTCAACGGTCAAACGATTTGGGAAGGCGAGGTTGAGGTTTTCGATTTAGAAGATCATCCGACCGCTTCGCGCATCTATGCGTGGTCTCATGATACGGACGATCCAAGCAATCCTAAGCGGCATGTGACCGTGCTACATCTCCCGCCAGCCATAACGCCGCGCAAGGCCGTCCAGGTATCAATCGCATCGGATTACCGGGAGCAACAGAATGCCGAAAACTAAGAAGATCGGAAGGCCGAAACTACCGAAGGGTCATGCCAAAGGCGAGATCGTCCCTGCGCGTCTCAACCCCGAAGATCGCAAATTGTTTGAGAGTGCGGCAAAGGCTAGCGAGCATAAAACCTTGTCCGCTTGGATTCGGCATCACTTGAGAGTGGCGGCGAACACCTAACCCTCGCGTCATAAAGGTAAACTGAGAGCTATGAAAAACACACATACCTGTCCTAAATGCAATTCACGGGAGATTATGCGCATCGAAGGGCGAATTGGTGGTTATTCAGGCGGTAACGATATTCCTGCGGGCTCATGGAGCTTCAGAACAGTTAAAGTCACCCGATACCTGTGTGGCTCCTGTGGCTTCAGTGAAGAATGGATTGACGCACCAGAAGATTTGCACAAGCTCAAAGAAAAATACGGCTCTTCTTAATCAACAGCCGCTGCGGTAGCGAAGGTTAGCCAAGTATATTATTCCCTTTAGGAGAGGTGGCGCAAAGATAACCCATCGCGGAGCTTTACCTAAAGCGTAAGAATCGCTATGCCAGGAATACTGGGAGCCTGATTTCAAAGTGTACCACTACCTAAACTAACAACACATTGAAATAGCTGGGTACATACTGTAAGCTCCGCGCGACCAGCGAAAAAAGATTTCTTACTGACCGTTCCCGGCTCCCAAGCCCCACACAGTGTCCCAGGAGGACTAACAAATGGAAACTCAACTTCACAACTCACCATTAAGTCAGAGTCTGCATGCGCCGCCGATCCCGGAGATCCCGCCGCAAATCGACGTACCCGAGAGTCCGGACATGCCGGGTGTCCCGGAGCCGCCACCTGTTCCCGAGCTGCCGCCGGTTCCGGAGCCCCCGCCCGAGCCCGAAATTCCTGAAGGCCCGGCCCGGCCCGAAATACCAGAGGTTCCACCAGAGACGCAAAGCTAGTGTAGTGCGTCGTAATAGCGGCACACTCGTATCGAACCCCAGCCGCGTTCACGCGGTTTCACCGGAGGGTTATTAGGCCAGCCCTTTTAGGGCTGGTAGCGTTGGGTGCGAGCTTCCGAGAGGGCGCTTCAGCGTCCTTCTTATTCCAGCTTCAGCATTGCCAATGATGACCATTGAAGCCCGTTGAAACGGGCTTATGTTGTAGGCGCCAAGCTACCCAGCCGTAAAACGGCTGGTCTAATAACCCTGCGGGAAAGCCGTGTGAAACGCGGCTAGGTTTCACCGCTTGACTCACCTCTTTTATGTAATGCCATTTGCAATGCACTACACCAGGTTATGCGTTTAAGAGCAAAAGCTGGTTATTAAAAAGAGAGGTCGACGCGCTGATGTCGTGCTACCTTTCTTAAGGATAGCTTTGCTTAGTCATCATCCGAGGCGCTCATAGAATTCTCTGGCTTCTTCCAGCTGGCGAAAGATTTCCCATGCGATCGTGCCCTCGCGCGCCGTAGCCGGAGGGTTCCAAACTCTCAGGGCATCGGCGTCGGTCAGATAGTCGCGCTTGCTCCAGCTTTCATCGCCGTAGCAGTAATGAATCATTTCCCTCTCGACGCGATTGTCGGGCCAGTAATTATGATCGGCCAATTGGGTGAGGGTAACTCTCAGATTCATTTTGGCGACGGCCAGTCCGAACGCGTGCATGCTGTCTTCCCAGCGGCGGGGCGGGAAAGCATCAATGGCTTCGAGCCACAACTCAGCCAGCCGTCGAGCTTCCGAAACCGGGATAACGTATGGCACCCCACAACGCAGTTCGCGCTTCTGCGCTTCGATCATTTCTCGGGTCACGCCGATGGCCTGCGCGGCTATGTCAATCACCTCTCGATCGTAATTCATATAGGCATAAAAATCGCCGGCGAGGGTTGCAGGGAAATTGGGCCGTCGTACAAAGATCATGTCCGGGTCACAGAGCACAATGAATTCCTTTTGCCCATTACACGTTTCGGCCGCGTGTAATAAGGTGCCGGCCGTATTGCGGGGAAAGTAGTCGTCGCCCTGAGGAGTTGTTCTATAGTTGGGAACGCTTTGCACGGCGCCGCCGACCTTAATGATGGCGTGGAAATCGGCGTTCAATTCGCGGCCTGACTCGTGGACAATAATCAGCGGTGGTTCCTGCAGATGGTGAATGCAGGAATAGCAAAACAATTTGGCCTGCCAGGCGGCGTAAGGTGTATTCTCTGCCGAGACGACTATGCGGTGAGTATTCATTGTGGTCAGGTCATCAGGTGAACTATTAGTCGACTCGCCAATAACTTAGTAGCGGCAACGGAATAGTAAGCCCGAAAGCTCGAAGCTGTTAACCCGAACTCGACGCGAGCAGCTCTTCACAATGTTGTTGATTCAACCCGGTTTCCTCCCCACCGCTTTGTGCCGCGACTTGATCGCCGGCTTTCGACAAGTCTCAGAGACTTACGAAAAGGCGGACGACTATGTGCGCCGGTACGAGCATCGCACGTCAATCTGTGGCATCGCCATCAAGCGGGCAGCGATTCAGGGCGTTAGCGAACGGATTAGCGAAATCCGTCAGCGCGCGGCGGATGCTCTATGCCGGTTCTATGATCTTACCCAACCAATCCATATCGACTTTACACTCGCTACCGAAATGCGGGTGGGTGATTGCCACCCGGCGCATGCAGACAGTGAATCCTGCAATGACGATGGTGTCTGGACCCCCAACCACACTTCATATCATTACGGCGTGGCCTTGCTCTACCTGAACAATTCCGGTGGTGACTATGAAGGCGGGGTCTTACGCTTTCCTTCACTGGAGCAAGAGATCATTCCACAAGCAGGAATGCTGGTTGGATTCATGTGCGATCGCAGCTATCAGCATGAAGTGACGACTATCCGGCAAGGTAGACGCTATGCGATCTCCGTGTGGGTAACGCGGGACGGTGAGCATGCCGAGTTCTGGGATTAGGCGGGAATAATGGCCGTGTAAAGCCCGAATATCTTCTGACGCTGCTGAGACAGTTTGGAGTGCGGTAACTTGTTACCGCTTTCGTAGGCCGCGACTTGTCGCGGCCCCTTGGTAACCGCAATCGTCATCTCGCGGCGACAAGTCGCCGCTTAACAAAGCGCTGACAAGTCAGCGCACTCCAAAAGGGTTTCTATCGGCGCAACCAGACTTAACCCGCAGCGGCGGCAACTTCCGTTGCTTCGGCCAGGCGTTTACAAATCACCAGAGTGATATCGTCGGCGGCGGGTGTGCCCTGACAAAACTTGGTCAGTGCTGATTCAATCCGATCCCGAATGCCGCCGGCGGAAGCGTCCATGTTCCGCGCGACCACTTCGTAAAGGCGCGTAGGACCAAACTCTTCACCAGCGGGATTGCAAGCTTCCGACACGCCGTCCGAATAGATCACCAGAACATCTCCCGGATGGAGTTGCGTCCGACCTTCGCGGAAATCGGCGTTCGGCATAATGCCTAACGGGAGACCGCCGGCAGCCAACTGTTCCATGGTGCCGCCCGAATGAACGATGAGCGGGGGGTTGTGACCGGCATTGAGGAAGGCCAGCGCGCCGCTCTTCGGATCCAGCTCGGCATAAAATAGCGTGACGAATCGATTCGCCGGTATGCTCTCGACCAAATAACGATTGACGGCCCCGATGGTTTTCGCCAGAGAGTTGTGGATGTCGGCTTGCGCGTGCACGGCTGCGTGTAGCGAGGACATGAGCAAGGCGGCCGCGGTGCCTTTGCCGGAGACATCGCCGAGGGCGATCACCAACCTGCCGTCTTCACGGTGGATAAAGTCGTAATAGTCGCCGCCGATTTCGTAGCAGGGAAAACTGATGCCCTGCAGTTCATAACCCGTGACTATGGGCGCGGTGGCCGGCAGAAACCGCTGTTGAATCTCGCTGGCGACCTGCTGCTCACGTTCCAAACGCTCGCGTTCCATCTGCTCCTCGGTCAAGCGCGCGTTCTCGACGCGAATCGCCGCCACCGAAGCCAGCGTCGTAAGAACTTTCAAATGATCTTCGGTAAAGCGACCTTCCGCCAGGGGAGAGTCGGCATAAATAATTCCGAAGACGTTGGCCCCGACTCCCAGCGGCACCGCCAGAACTGATCGGACGCCTTGCAGCATTACCGTGCCGCCGGCAAAGCGCGGGTCAGCCTGGGCGTCGGAAGTCAAAACAGACTTCCCATTGGTTACGACTTCGTCGATCACCGAGCGGCTGATTCGAATCTCGCCGATTTCGCCGATGCGATCGCGCAAACGCGCCACGGCTACCTTGAGCTCGGGACTCTTATCGTCGCGCATCATCACCATGCACCGGTCCGCCGGCACAGCTTCGAACACCAGACTAACCACCTGCTCCAGAGTTTCGTTCAAAGTAACTGAGGCGAGCAGAGCCACGCCCACCTTGCTGATCAAAGCCAGGAGGTCGCTTTGATGCGCAGGGCGCTGGGCGGCCGTTTCTTCGGATTGTGTGCGCGCGCCCTCGATTGCTTCGAAAAGGCCCGAAGTCGTGCGATCGGCAGAAGACAGTGCGATGGTGGCCTCGGGAATCGACGAAGAGTTGTCGGTGATCATCGTCGCTCCGCTGCTGAGCGGGAACGCACTGTCATTGAAAACGATTTCGGTTTCGCCGATTTGAATGCGGCCGCCGCGAGAGAGTGTGATCGGAGTTTCCACTACCGATCCGTTGTAGAGGGTGCCGTTGGCCGATCCCAGGTCCTGGAGAAAATATTCATCACCTTCGTTGCGAACTTCGGCGTGTACTCTCGAGGCGAAAGGATCGGGAATACACAGATCGTTGCGAGCTGAGCGGCCAATAGTGACGCGCAAGCGGCTGATCTGAAAATGTTCAGCGGCTCGATCCGGATATTTGACGATCAGCTCAGCCATAAAGTTTTTTGTAGCGCAAGCTGCCCAGCTTGCGTTCTGGGACCAGCGAGAATCTGCCAGCGGCCAGCGCAAGCTGGCCAGTTGGCGCTATAGTTGTGCGCCCTGCGGACGCGGTCTACGCGCCGGCGCGACCATTGGTCCGGTGGATCTGCGCACGACGATGGTTCCGGCGATAAAATCGTGCAGTGCACGGCCAGTCGGACTAACCGTCACTATTAGAAAGCCCAAACCGAGCGGCAGCAACGACAAAGGATATCCCACCAGGTGACGTAGGGCCGCCCGCCCAATTCCGGGCACGCCGCCGTCAATGCGCTCCAGACTCAGCCCGGTCGTCCACTTGCCGATGGTCTTCCCTGTGAGTCCGGCCATAACTATTAGGTCCAGGACGGCGACGATCAGAGTAATAATGATTCCGACTCTCTCCGCCGTTCCCCCGGCCATCCGTGCGCCTCCGCCCATCAGACGGGCGATCATCGTACTAATAACCATGATCAGCGCGAGCAAAATATAGTCGATCAACAAAGCGCCGCAGCGAAGAGCAAAGGGCGCGCGAAAACGCACCCGAGCGCGTGTCTCAGACCTGTGTGTTACCGCGCCGGATGATAGTTTTGCAGTGCGAATGTTTGCGGTCATAGGGGAATGCGGACTCTTTGTTCTCTTGGAAATCTCTTACGGGTCACTCTAACGGTCTCTCTCATCCTTATTCTGCTTTATCACCGCGAGCGTAATGATGCGCGATGGGTCAAGGTTGTTCAGGCTCTATTTTGAAAATTTCAAGTTTCAAATTGGAAATCTGAAATCTCAAATTTGAGATCTGAAATCCGGCTATCCAACCAGGAAGTGCAAAGTAGTTTCACCCAGGCGAATCCGATCGCCACTGTCCAGGGGGCGCGGGTGTCTGGGCTCGAGGCGAATGATATCATTGATTACCGTGCCGTTTACTGAACCAAGGTCCTCAACCATGAACGCTTCGCCTTCGCGCCAGATGCGAGCGTGACGGCGCGAGACTTTGGTCTGCGGATCGAACCGCGACAGATCCACTTCCGGAAAAATATTCGATAACGGATCCGTGCGCCCTACGAGATTGCTTTCCCTTTGCAAAACAAAGGACGCATCCAGCTCAGTCGTGCCGGACACGACCAGCTTAGCGGTTGCGCGGGCTTGAGCCAGATCCGAGCTGGACCCGCCGGCCATCGGCTGGCGCGAGCCGCAGTGTGCACAGAAGACATCATCGGCCGCGATGCGTCCGCCACAGAACCCGCAAAAAACGATGGCCACGCGCTGGGTTTCTCCGCCCACTTCCAGGCCCGACACGCCATAGCTGACCTGGCCCGAACGCAACTTCTCGAGATGGCCGGCCAGCGCTTCCCGCAGCTCTGCTCCCGATTGAAAGCGATGTTCCGGCTTGTATTCGACGGTCCGAATCAGCAACCGTTCCATCTCGCTGGATAGGGCAGGGTTAATCTGGCGGGGGCGCGGATTCTTGGTGAAGTCAAAGATCAGCAGCGGATTGTCCTGCGGGTCTGAGCCGGTCAACAAGTGAAACATGGTCGCTCCCAGGCTGTAGATATCGACGCGCGGATCAGCCTGGCCGCTGAATAACTCTGGAGGCGCATAGCCCATAGTGCCGACGGCGGTGACGCCCTTTTCTTTCTTATTAACCCAACGCGCGATTCCGAAATCAATCAGCATGATCCGGTTACTGTTGCTGTCGATCATCAGGTTTGCCGGCTTCAAGTCGCGATAGATGATGGATTGTGGCCGCGTGTGCAGATAGTGCAGCACGTCCGCGACCTGTATCCCCCACTCAGTCACAGTGAGCTCGTCGATACGTCCGCCAGGCGCATTTCGCAGCCGCGACGAAAGGTCGCTGCCGGGAATGAACTTCATTACCAGATAGAAACGTTCCGACGCGTCGTCGTAAAAATAGTCGTATACGGTCGGGATGGAAGGATGTTCGAGTTCCGTTAGCAGCAGCGACTCGCGTTTGAAGTCGGCGACGGCCTTTTCGTGTTGCGAGTCGTCGATGTGCGACTCAATCATTTCCTTGACGGCGCGGGGCGCCTCACCCAGGTTGCGATCTTTTGCCAGATAGACGGCGCCCATCCCGCCCCCGCCGATCCGGCGCACAATCTCATAACGGCCGTTCAGGATTTTTCCGCCCGCCAGCGCCTTAGGTTTCGGTCGCTTGTCCGGGACGGCATCGACGCGGGAAGTCTTTGACGAGAATTCGGTACTCTCGACAATCTCGCCGGTGCCCCGGTTACGATCAGCAGGCGTCTCACCAGTCGTCGGATCAGTCTGTTCCGTCCAGGTGCTACCGTCTTCCGCGAACTTATGCGAATAATTTGAGACGGCTCCGGACGAGTTATCCACGCTGCTCACGTTTCCGCCAGCAGACACAATCGGGGTGTCGTCGCGCTGGCGGCGAGCGCCGCAGCCGCCGCAGAAATTTTCATTCGCCTCTATGTTGGCGCCACATTCGCAACAAGTGGTCATTTGCTACTTACTTGAGGAGTTGAAAAAAAGTTAGGCCGCGCGAGCCGTTGGGCCGCCGCGGTTACCTGGCAACACGAAAGCGCAAGAAAGTCTTACCAACAATAATTTCGTCGCCGTCTTTCAGCGGCTGCCGGTCGCCGGGTGCTAATCGATGGCCGCGATTTACAAAAGTTCCATTTGTCGATCCCAAATCCTCGATAATGTATTGACCATCGCGCAACGAAATGCGGGCATGACGCCGGGACACCTTGGCCTCAGGATCATCAGAATCCAAATCGACATCGGGGAATACTCCACCGTCCGCATCCCAACGCCCAATGTTGGCGTCCTGGTTATTCAGGGGAAATTGCTTACCCGCAGAGCTGCCGCGTTCTATTACCAGCGTAGCATGTACGATGTTGGCAGACGCTGCCGGCGGGATCGAAGTCTGTTGCTCTGAGATCAAGGGCGCACTCCTTTTTCCCGCTACGTGTGCAACCGTGGCGGTCGCCTCCTTGCTGCCGCCATTGTCCGAGCCGTTGTTTTTCGACCCTGGCAAAGAAGATCCGCCCGATTTCCCTGCCAGCCACAGGGCAGCGCCGCACTCATCGCAATAGCGCGATCCATTTAAATTTTCTGTTCCGCACCGCTCGCAAATGATCATACGTTCCCGGACGCAGGTTCAATCGTCAAAATTAACCCGCGTAGCAAGACATCTTAGCGCGAAACTGTTGACCGCGCCAACGAGGTTGCCTGCGCCGGTGTGAAGTCCCGAGGGCCAGCTAATAATGGACCCGAGCGGGTTCGGTGGTATTGCCGCCATCGTCTATAATTCATTGTCGTGTCGAGATTTCTTTGAAACCGGGCGGCGGATTTCATCGTAAAAACAACTCAACGTGAACTATTCGTTGCGCGTGCACCAATCTAATAAAACCGAAATCCCGGCTAAATCAAGTTAATTAAGGATCTGAAACCGAAATGGCCCTCAGTAGAAAGAAGAAAATCATCATCGCGGTATCAGCGGTCGCCGTCCTGGCCCTGGTCGTTATCATCAGTGTCTTTGCCACCCGGAAAGACGAAGCTGAAGTTACCACGGTAAAGCTCGATATCCGGCCCGAACTGCGATCGACCGTAACCGCCTCAGGCGAGGTGCGCCCCATTCGCTATATCAAGCTGACCAGTGAAATAGCCGGCCGCATCCTGGAGATTTACGTCAATCCCGGCGATCAAGTGACCAAGAACCAGGCCCTGGTGCGGATCGATCCCACGCAATTGCAGTCCAGCCAGGAGGCGCAGTTTGCGGCCACCCAGGCCTCGCTCAGCGACGTCCAGAGCTCGCGCAATGCGGTGGCGTCTGCTCAACAGGGACTCGCCGTCACCGAGGCGTCAGTTGCAGCCGCGCGGCAGCAGGTCATAGCCCAGCAGACGGCCGTCGATCGCGCAATGATCGATGTGAATACCGCCCAACGCGAGCTGAAGCGCTCGACCGAATTGATCGAGAAAGGCGTGGCGTCACGTTTCGACTATGACGCGGCGCGCGATCGCTACGAACAAACAAAGATTGCGCTGGACACTGCGAAAGCAAATCTCGAATCGCAAAAGCTGGCCGTCAAGGAAGCACAGGAACGCGCTAACCAGCAGAAGACGGCGGTGAAAGAAGCGCAGACGGGTGTCAAGACAAGTGAAGCGCGAGCCAACCAACAACAGGCATTTCTGCGTGGCCAGTCGAGCCAACGCGAAAAAGCGACCCAGTATTCGCCGCTCAACGGTGTCATTGCTGATATTCCGACGCGCGTTGGTGAATACGCCGTATCAGCTCTGTCCTCGACGCCTTTGATGACCATCGCGGACATGTCAACCATTAATGTCGAGGTCAACGTCGACGAAACTGAAATCTCCAATGTCGACGTGGGCCAGCAGGCCAAAGTAAAGGTTGACGCGCTGGGAGACAAGGAAGTCAACGCGGTCGTGACCATGAAAAACCCGCTGGCCGTCGCAAAATCCGACACCACGGGTGGTCTTAACAATCGCGTGAACGTGCAGGAGGCCAAGGAGTTCAAAGTCACGCTGGAGCTCAGAGACCTAACCGACGACGTGCGCGCCAAGCTTCGTCCGGGGATGAGTTCCACCGCGACGATCACCACGAAGACCAAGACCAATGTGATCGCTGTACCGCTGCAGGCGATTGTCGAGAAGTCGCCGACAGCACCTTCTCCCGGTCCTTCTATTGCCAGTAGCGCACCAACGCCGCCGGGTGAAAAGCCGAAGGATCAAAAAGGCGTTTATGTTCTGGATAAGAATAACAAGGTGAAATTCGTTGAAGTCACCACGGGCATTACCGGCGAGTCGGACATTGAAATCACCAGCGGCCTGCAAGCCGGAGCCGAAGTCATCACAGGTCCCAGTCGCGTCTTGAAGATTCTGAAGGACGGCGCGAGCGTGAAGCGCCAAACCAAAGTTGTGGGCGCCAACGCGAACACCAGCGGAGGAAGTTAATGACTGAAGCGGCAGTCGCTACATCGCAAACTTCTTCCGAGGTAATCGGGAAGCCAGAGCTACCGGCGAACGGCAAGGCAGACTTGCTAATCGTGATGAGTAACCTCTGGAAGACCTACGACATGGGCGCTGAGAAGGTGCATGCGCTGCATGGCGTTTCTTTCGAGGTGAAAAGAGGCGACTATCTGGCTATTACCGGGCCGTCCGGATCGGGGAAGTCTACGCTGATGAATTTGATCGGCTGTCTCGATACGCCTTCGCAGGGCGAGTACTGGCTGAACGGAAAAAATGTTGCCGAAATGGATGACGACGATCTGGCGCGTATTCGCAACCAGGAAGTCGGGTTCGTGTTTCAGACTTTCAATCTGCTGGCCCGCGCCACCGCCTTGCACAACGTCGAGTTGCCGCTGATCTACGGCGGGGTCCCGGGCGCTAAGCGGAAAGAGATGGCCCGGGAAGCGCTCAGTGCGGTCGATCTCACTGATCGGATGATGCACCGGCCCAACGAGCTTTCGGGAGGCCAGCGCCAACGGGTGGCGATCGCCCGCGCCCTGGTGAACCATCCTTCGATTCTGCTCGCCGACGAGCCTACCGGTGCACTCGACACCGCTACCAGCTACGACATCATGAAGCTGTTCGAGAAACTTCACGAAGACGGCAACACCATCGTGCTCGTTACCCACGAGCATGACATTGCAGCTCGCGCTCATCGCGTTATTTCGATCCGCGACGGGTTAATTGAAAAAGACGAGCGCATCAAATAGGAGGCGCTGCGATGTCCCCCCGCAGCGAAGCAAGACTCGAAGGACCCGAGGGCCCCGGCGACGCCTTTGGCAGGCGCACCTCTCTCCCGGGCAGCATTCGTTCGCTTCCAGCCTTAAGACTGGCCGCGCTTTGGGAAGCCTTCCTGGTTGCCGCCGGCAGCCTGCGACAAAACAAACTACGAACCGGGTTGACCTTGATTGGTATTATCGTCGGGGTTACCGCGGTCATTGCCGTCGTTACGATCATCAAGGGATTGGATCAGACGGTGGCCCAAACTTTTTCTTCACAGGGTTCGACGGTGTTCACGATCTCGAAGCGGCCGCGCGTCATCACTTCGCGCGAAGACTTCATCAAATTCAACAAGCGCAAAGACATTACCGAGGAAGACGCCGAGGCTATCTTTCGTCTCTGCACGAACTGTGGGCGCACTGGAGTAGTTGCGAACGACGGCGTGACGGTCAAACATGGCAATCAGAAGGCGGATAACGTCCAACTACGCGCCGTCGCTCCCACAGTCATGTTCGATATCGATAACGTGACGGTCGACATCGGCCGATTTTGGAGCGAGAGCGAAGGCAGCTCCGCCCACGACGTTACCGTAGTCGGACCGGACGTGATTGCCAACCTGTTTCCGAATCAGTCGCCGGATCAGGCTCTGGGCCAGGATATCTGGGCCGGGGGTCGCCCGTATCAAATCATTGGGGTGCTCACAGCGCTGGGAAAGGTCTTCGGCGTTTCGCGCGACAATCTGATCTATATTCCCTTCGCGACATACAAGAAAAACTTTGGCTTGAATATCTCGCGCGGCGCATTCAACGCCTCGGGCGTGCTGGTGGTTTTCATTCAAACGCCAACGGCCGAACAGCTTGAGGGTGCGGAAGATCAAGTGCGCGCGATCATGCGCAACCGCCGCGGCAAGACCGGCCGGGATGAGGACGATGGCTTTGCGCTGGAAACCGAGGATGTGTTTCTGAATCTTTATTCCAGCGCGACTTCGAACATCTACATTGTGACGATTGGGGTGGCGGCAATCTCGCTCGTCGTCGGTGGCATTGTCGTGATGAACATCATGCTGGTTTCCGTCACGGAGAGAACTAAAGAGATCGGAATTCGCAAAGCTGTCGGCGCGCGCCAGAAAGATATTCGCACGCAGTTCTTGATTGAAGCGGTGATGGTAACCGCGATTGGCGGCGTCGTCGGTGTCCTGACCGGCTTTGGCGTGGCCTGGCTGATTGCTTTGCTGATTGGATTCCCGCTGCTTTTCAGTATCTGGTCGGCAGTGCTCGGCGTTAGTATGTCATCAATCGTCGGGGTCATCAGCGGTCTGTGGCCGGCGTGGCGCGCGGCGAAGTTGGATCCGATTGAGGCGCTGAGGTCTGAATAGCAGGCGATTCGTCGCGCGCGGTTGGATTCTTGCGGCTTTGCCGCTTGATGTGCGGAAAGCCTTTGGCTTTCCGTGGTTCCCCAAAATTTTCCAGGAGGCTACGCCTCCGAAGCGAGGCGTAGCCTCTCTATCAATAGTAGTGCATGGCGGAAAGGCAAAGCCTTTCGCACATCAGGCGGCAAAGCCGCCGAGCTTGATTAGATGAACTTCATAGACATCAAAGAGTCCGCCTACATGGCGCTCGACACCGTGCGGGCGAACAAGCTGCGCTCGGTGTTGACGATTCTCGGGGTCAGCGTCGGTGTCGTGACCGTGATGTTCATGGTGTCAATCATCCAGGGATTAAACCAATCGTTTGCTAAACAGATCGAGGGGCTCGGCTCGAATACGATCTGGGCCTTGAAATTCGACCCGAGCTTCGGCCATCAGCCCACGGCCGAAGAAATACACCGCAAGGAGTTGACTGTCGAAGACGCCGACGCCATTCGCCGCGAAGCACCCTCGATCGCCAGCGTCGCACCGTTCTATCGCAAGATTGCGGAAACCGTCCGCTATCAGGATAAGCAAAGCGACACGCCAATACTACTGGGCGTCACGCCTTACCACGAGTTTACCCTTTCGAATTATGTCGGATACGGGCGTTACATAACAGATCTCGACGTTGAAGAGCACAGCAACGTGTGCGTAGTGGGACAGGACCTTGTCCGCGCGCTCTTTCCTTACGAAGACCCTCTGGACAAGGAACTGAAAATCGCCGGGCACCCTTTTAAGGTCATCGGCGTGATGGAACCGCTCGGCCAAATCTTCGGCCAATCGCGCGACAATCAGGTTTACATTCCGATTTCCACTTTTCAAAAATACTATCCCGAGATGGATTTCCCAGAAACGATCTTCGCTATCATCGTGCGTCCGGTTTCGCGCGCCTACGTCAAATCCGCGATCGATGAGATGACGGATATCTTGCGTCGGCGCCGACAAGTCCCGCATAACGCCCCCGACACCTTTGGTATTTCCTCGCAGGACGCGCTGTTGGACATTTACAATCAGCTAACGGGCGCGACTTATCTAGTGCTAACGGCGATTTCAGCAGTGGCGCTGATGATTGGCGGCATCGGGGTAATGAACATTATGCTGGTTTCAGTTACCGAGCGGACTAAAGAGATCGGCTTGCGCAAAGCAGTTGGGGCGACGCGGAGCAATATTCTTTCGCAGTTTCTGATTGAAGCTGTGGTGCTGACTGGAATCGGTGGCCTGCTTGGGCTGGCTGTTGGAGAGATCGCCAGCATTCTGATGAACAAATACTCCCCCCTGCCGGCATTCGTTCCCGCCTGGGCAATCGGCGTCGGCGTGGGGATCTCGGCGGCGGTCGGAATTGTTTTCGGATTGTGGCCAGCCTGGAAGGCCGCCCGGCTGGATCCGATCGAATCGTTAAGATATGAGTAACGGTTGCGGCTCTCCCGCGTGATGTGCGGAAAGGCTTCGCCTTTCCGTCGTTCGATTTCTTTTATTAGAGAGGCTATGCCTCGAACGCCCGAGGCGCAGCCTCGTACGATTTATCGGAGAGTCTGACGGAAAGGCAGAGCCTTTCCGCACATCAGGCGGCAGAGCCGCCCACATTAGTAACCAAAACGCTGCTTTATCCGTAATAAGAACTACCAATGAACCTTATTGAAGTATTAAAAGTAGCCGTGGCCGCGATCTGGGCGCATAAGTTGCGCTCAGCCCTGACCCTCCTGGGCATGATCGTAGGCGTCACTGCCTTTGTGACCGTCGTCTCGCTCATTCAGGGATTCAACGTTTACATTGACGAAAAGATTGCCGGCATCGGGGCTAAGTCTTTTTCGGTGCAACGCTTCAACCCCTTCGAGGATTTCAAAGACACCGACACCATCGCGGCCGCGCAACGCCGCAATAAAGAACTGACGCTGGACGATTACCAATACATCAAAGATCACGCCACCCTGATCGGCAAGATTGGCGCTAAAGCCAGGGGTACACCGTCACAGGTAAAGCGAAACGATCAGTTGCTTGACGATGTAAATGTGATGGGCGCCACCGCCAATACCGCGGATATCGACAATCGAAATATCGCCAACGGCCGCTTCTTTACCGATCCGGAAAATGATGGCGGCGCGCGAGTGGCCTATGTGGGCGCTGATATTGCGACAAAGCTGTTTCCCGGCGGCGATCCGATCGGCGGAGAAATTTCCATCCGTGGACTTCCCTATCGCGTGATCGGAGTTGAAGAAGTAAAAGGCACCGTCTTTGGCATACCGCAGGACAGTTTCATAGTGATTCCCCTCAAGACTTATTCAATTGATTTTGGCGGGCTGGTGCGGCAGCGCTCGCTGTACTTCACCGCCACCTCGAAGACTGATGACGTGTTTAATGACGCAGTGGACGAAGCGAGATTCCTGATGCGCGCGCGCCATCGACTGGCGCCGGGTGAGAAGGATAACTTTGGCATTGTGACGCCCGACGCGATTACAGGGTTGCGCGACCGGCTCTTCGGCACAATTTTTCTGGTAGCCATCTTCGTTCCCGGAATTGCCCTGATTGTAGGGGCGATCGTTATTATGAATATCATGCTCGTCTCAGTTACTGAGCGCACCAAGGAGATCGGACTGCGCAAATCGCTGGGCGCCCGCCGGGGTGACATCCTGAAGCAGTTTCTGTTCGAAGCCATAACCCTGGCCACGATCGGCGGAGCTGTCGGCATATTCCTGGCGTGGGTAGTGGGCAAGATCGTGACCGCGACTTTCTTTCCTACTTATCTTTCAATCCTCGCGGTGCTCGGCGCCCTGGCGGCCTCAGGCGGCGTGGGAATCCTTTCCGGAATCGTACCCGCGTGGAAGGCCGCGCGACTGGATCCGATTGAGGCCTTGCGCGCTGATGGTTAGAGAGAAATAGGTCAGATAGGTCCTGGAGGCCCTATCGCAGGGTTGTCACAGCACAAAGGTCAAGGACTATGAAAGTACTCAGAAGCGACATCCTCGAAAATCTCTGGCTGGCCCTGGCCACGTTGCGCGACAACAAGTTGCGATCGTTCTTGACGGTCATCGGGGTGATTATCGGTGTCGTCACGGTAATGTTGATTGCTTCGATCATCAGCGGGATCGATACGTCCTTTACCAAAGAGGTCGAAGCATACGGCACGCGCTCGATGTACATCAGTAAGTACAATCCGGGGATTCACGTTGGCCGGATGTCACGCGAAGAGCGCATGCGCAAGCCGCTGGACTATGAGGATGCCATTGCCTTGTCCAAGCTGCCGACAGTTGAAGTAGCCGTCCCTTTTCTGGAAATCACCAATAACTTTTTTGGGCAAAAGATTCTGGTCAGTGGCGGCGGCAAAACTTCGGCCCAGGTAGCGCTGCAGGGTACCCTGCCGGATTTTGAAAAGGCGGGCACGCAAACTGTTACTGAAGGCCGGTTCTTTTCGCAGTTTGAAAATGATCAAAATCAAAATGTAGCCGTGATCGGATCCAAAGTGGCCGACGATTTTTTCCCGTTCGGATCTCCTTTGGGAGATACGCTCAAGATCGGATCGGAAGAGTATCGCGTGGTTGGCGTGCTTCAGAAGCGAGAGCAGTTCCTCTTTGGCGGCGGCAGCGATGACCAGAACAATGTCATCTATTTACCCTACAACAACGCGCGCAAACTGAAACCCAATTCGCAGGACATTTATATTCTGGCAGTGGCCAAACCGGGCATGATGCAGGAGGCCATGGATCAGGTTACGGATACGCTGCGGGTGCGTCGTCAGGTTCCTTTCGGTAACCCGGATAACTTCGGTATTGAAACGACCGCTTCGCTAATCAGCACTTTTCATTCAATCACCGGCGGCATTGCCATCGCCATGGTGGTTATCTCCTCAGTCGGATTGATGGTCGGCGGCATCGGGGTAATGAACATCATGCTGGTGTCAGTGACTGAGCGCACTCGCGAAATCGGCGTGCGCAAGGCCATCGGGGCGCGCCGCAAAGACATTCTTTGGCAATTCCTGATCGAAGCGATGACCTTGACCGGTTTTGGCGGATTTGTGGGCCTGGCGATTGGCTGGTTGCTGACCTTACTGGTGAAACTGATTATGCCGTCGTATGTGCCATTGTGGGCGCCGGTGGCCGGCTTTGTCGCCAGCGTGGGTATCGGCATGATCTTTGGGTTATGGCCCGCCTGGAAAGCCGCCAGGCTCGATCCCATTGAATCCCTCCGGTATGAATAAAAAGTGGCACAGACTTCAGTCTGTGATTTTGATCCTCTCGGACGATCACAGACTGAAGCCTCTGGCCAATAACGTTCAGCCCCCGAAGATTGCTGCGGAACAAACCGCCAGAACTGCATGAATCGCATAGAAAGCAATCACCACTCCCCAGGCTGAGCTGGAAGACAACTTCGCCATCTTCTGCAGGCCAATCGCTGCCAGGAACAATCCGTAGAACTTAAGCACATCGAA
Organism: Blastocatellia bacterium; assembly: GCA_033850605.1. Classification (GTDB taxonomy): domain Bacteria; phylum Acidobacteriota; class Blastocatellia; order Pyrinomonadales; family Pyrinomonadaceae; genus UBA11740. The sequence goes on from JAWWPL010000083.1 coordinate 19,663, forward strand.
TTGGCTCAGCAACGCAACTAGGACAGGTGATGAGTCCGGTGCCATGAACGCTCCTGGATTGGTAATCAATAAGTGCTCTGGATCAATCTGATCCCGAGCTTTTAAGAACAGCACCAGCACGGCAACGATTGAACCAAG
>JAWWPL010000119.1:0-8843 GCA_033850605.1 Blastocatellia bacterium
CATCCCCGACATTAACAGCAGGAAGAGTTCGCCCCGTGCCACCTCTAGATAAGTCAGGCCTCAAGGTTGGGCAGTGGTACCTCGTCGTACAGTGCGAGTATTGCCTCACCAACTATATCGTTATGCCCGATAGCACCAACGGCCAGGGTTCTCTCGATGACATTCAGCAAGCGACCTGCCCGTCTTGCCGGCGAATTGGATTCCACGCACCTAATACGATTAAGCGCTACCAACATCGTGAAGCTCCCGACAGTCCACGCAAATAAACCGCAGCCCCGAAACAGCTCCTTGCGTTAAGCTGCCTTGCGTTTTTTGGCCAGGCTCCTCTTGAGCGCCGTCATTATATCCACCACTTTGCCTTCGTCGCGGTCAGACTCTTCAACCTTAACCACATCCTGATGTCGCGCTCGTTTTCTTTCAATCAGCTTGAGCATTCGTTCCGTTTTTTCGTCCTTGAGCTCCTTTAGGGGCAGCGTACGAGCTGAATGTTTCGCGATCAGTTGCGCAAACTTCTTCACAGTCGCCGCGGGCACGGTCTTTGGTTCCGGCAGCCCAACTTCTTTCGGTGAACGTAACTCGTCGGGAAACCGCATTGTCTCAGCCCGCAGGATGCCATTCTCGGGAAAGATCGCCACCAGATACTCTTTTCCCCGCATTACGAATGTCGCGATTCCCGCCAGGTCACTCGCCTTCATAGTGTCCACTAATAGCCGATAAGCCTTTTCCGAGCCCTCGGTCGGAGCCAGAAAGTAAGAGCGATCAAAGTAAATTGGCGGAACCGAGTCCAGTTCTACGAAACGTCGCAGGTCGATGTCCCGGCTTTGCTCCGGCGCCAGCCGTTCCAGCTCTTCGTCGGTAACAACCACGAATTTATCTTTGTCGATCTCATAGCCGCGCACCATATCATCAGCATCGAGATCTCGACCCGTCTTTTCAGAATAGTAGCGCCGCGCCAGCGGCTCATCTTCGGGGCCCAGCATGCGCAACGGCGCGCGATTCGTGCGATTGCCCGGGTATAGATCAACCGGAACGCTGACCAACCCAAACGTCAACGTGCCTGACCAGAGCGGGCGGGCGCCTTTCTGCTCCGCATCTTCGGACTTCCTCTTTTTTGGCTTTCCGGCTGCCATATTCCTCTCCGCGCGCCTGTTTCAGGCGGCGCGCTTCTTTTTCAACGCTTCGATGCTCTTCGACAGAATCTTGTCGAGTGACGCCGGCGCTCGTTTGCTCTTTACCAGGTGCAGCCTCGGCGCTCGACCCTTCGCCTTTTTCTCGACAAACTCCATCACTCGCTGGCGATATTCATCCTGATAATCTTTAGGATTGAAGTCACCTTTGAGCATTTCTACCAACTGCTTCGCCATGCTTAGTTCTTTCTTGTCCGGAGCGCGCCCGGCTGGCCGCGGAACTTCTTTGGCCGACAAAACCTCGCCGGCGCTACGCAAAGTAAATAGCATCAAGTGATCGCCTTCAGCTCGCAGGGCGCCGACGTAAGGCTGTTTGCGCATTACCCAATGCGCCAAACCCTCCCGCTCCTGTTTACGCAAGGCTTCAGCGAGGGCAAAGTAAGCCGTTTCGTCGCCATCCGGCCCCAGATAGTAGGGGCGATCATAGAATTCGGGAGCTATGGCTTTTGGTGGGATGAATTTCTTGATCTCAATTTCGCGTGTTGCCTCGGGCTCGAGGCTCTCGAGTTCTTTCTCGTCGAGGATCACGAAACTTCCCGCCTCGATCTCAAAACCCTTCTGAATCTTTTCGTTGGCGACTTCCTCCCCGGTATCGGCCTTGACCATATGCTGCTTGACTCGAGTCTTTGATCGTTCATCGAGAATATGAAAGCGAACGCTCCGATCTTTTAAGGCGGCATAGAGCTTGACCGGCACCTTCGTCGCGCCGACTTTAAGCTCACCTTTCCAAATTGCTCGCGCTGCCATCGCTCACCTCTCGCTCGTTGCCGACTCGGTGCAACCGGGACAGAATATTTCCACCTTAATTGTCTGAACACACTCGGCACAGACGGGACCATCGCAGGCCACACACCGGTACTCCGTCTGAAATACGTACGTGTGACTGCATGCCGGACAAACCTCGGTGCCCTCGTCAAGCCACCAGGGCCGATTTTGTTTAGCCTTTGCCATCCATCAATCCGAAAAGCATTTTCAGTTCCAGAAGATCGACTGACGATAAAATTTGTACGCTAGCGTACCGACCCGTTCAAAGTCGATAGATTAGAAGCGTTCAAGCAGATTTCTCAGCGAACGGAGGCCTGGACATGTCCCCTTTGTCAGACCTTACCCCTGGAGAGTGGTACCTGATCATCACGTGCGAACGCTGCAGCACCAGGCATCCTCTCTTCCGCGATCTGTCCAAGGGTGAGTCGAAGATCAAAGCCACCTACAAATGGGCGTGTCCCTCGTGCCACCACGAGAGCGCTTACGATTCAGATGCTATTGAGCGTTATCAGCACCTGGTCGCTGATGGGCGAAGCGCGCTGAACTGAATCATGAAAAGTGTACCGGCGTCCCGCTCGTGAACCATGCGCAATATGCGCGTGCCACACTATAACGAACCAGTGCCGCAGGGCTGCGTCGCTGTACATCGCCAGTCAGTGGTGTTACCGTCCTAGCGTACCCGGCCTATCTGATCTTTTCTAACCCATCTCGCGACATCGGGTCAGGACTCTTTCCTTAAGACTCCCCTCCTTGTGCCGTCAGCTGTGTTTTTACCGGCGACTGGAGCAAGGAGGCATACACTGCCAAAAAACCATGAGTCAACCACTATTGTGGGTAATGGTGTGCTCGCGCGGCTGACCGGTGTCGAATACGCGCGGCTGAAACCAAGTCTCGAGCAAATTCCTCTGATTTTCAGCTCCGTCATCTACGAGGCAGGCGCCCCGATAGACTACGTCTACTTTCCTGAATCGGGCGTGCTTTCGATGCTGGCGGTGATTGAGGCCGATCAGCGCATTGAGGTCGGCGTGACTGGCCGCGAGGGTCTCGCGGGCATGCCGTTATTCCTCGGCGTTGCGAACTCGTCAAATCAAATCATCGTGCAGGCAGAGGGTACCGCCGTTCGCATCAAGGCCGACGCTGCCCTATCCGAATTCCGGCGCGGGGGCGCGTTCCATGATGCAATCCTGATTTTTACTCACCAACTATTTTTGCAGGTCTCGCAAACGACGAGTTGCAACCGATATCACCCAGTGGAAAAACGACTAGCTCGTTGGTTGTTGTTGATGCACGACCGCATCGCCTCAGACTCGATGCAGTTAACTCAGACCTTTCTTTCCTGGATGCTGGGCGTGCGAAACCAGGCGGTTAGTGTGGCTGCCATAAATTTGCAGGACGCAGGCTTGATTGAATACAGCCGCGGCACCATTAACATTCTAGATCGCCGGAACCTGGAAGCCGCTGCCTGCGATTGCTATCACATAATCAGGGCGCAGACAGAGTCCAGCTTTGACCATTGATATTTCCGAGGAGGCTTTTCACGATGACCTTTCTTATTCCTGCTGGCGTACAGACATTGCATCCGAAGGCAATTATGTTTCGTTCTTCGCAAAGGCCGCCTCCATGACCCAGGAGCCGCAAATATCTAACAAGATTCTGGCAGCTCTATCGCGGGAGGAATTCGAGCCCCTTGCGGCAAAGCTAAAGCCCGTCCAACTCATCCTCGGGGAAATTCTCTACCTGCCCGAGCAAAAGATCGAACACGTCTACTTTGTTAACAGCGGAGTGGTGTCGTTGCTCGCCGCGCTGGAAAACGGAGCTACCGTTGAGGCGGGAGTGATCGGTCCTGAAGGAATGGCCGGAATTTCGGTGATCCTCGGAGCCGATTCGACACCCAACCAGGCTCTGATCCAAAGCGCAGGGGAAGCATTGCGAATCTCGAGCACGGATATCAGGACTGAGTTTCGCAAAGGTGGAAAATTGCGCGACCTGCTATTGCGTTACACCCACACTCTATTTACGCAGGTTGCCCAGACGGCTGCCTGTAATCGCCTGCACAGTATCGAGCAGCGTCTGTCGCGTTGGCTGTTGCTGACTCAGGACCGTGTAGGCCGCAACGACTTCGTGCTGACCCAGGACTTTCTTTCACGCATGCTCGGGGTCCGGCGCGCCGGCGTCAGCGTCGCTGCCAACACCCTGAGACAGGCCGGCTTGATCGATTACCATCGCGGCACAATGACGGTTTTGGACCGTCAGGGCCTCGAAAGGTATTCGTGTGAGTGCTACGCAATTGTCCGAGATGAATACGACCGCTACCTGAGCCTCTAGGCGCGCCCTTCAGAAATCTTCTTCTACCTGCTGACCTCTCCATTGAGCGCTGTACATTTTTGAACACCCTCGCATCACAATGGTGAAGGTTTTGTCAGCGACTCCACATAAAGTTCCGCTACCGTACAGACATAATGATCACCGGGCTTCATCCTGAACCATGACTCTTCGTTCACAATCCAATCTGATTGTTTGAGAAAGTGTTTTCGCCGGGAGGACGGCAATTCTTGAGCGACATAACCAAAACGATTCTGGTGGTTGAAGATGTCGGTGAAATCAGCTCGCAGATGGGCGAGATGTTACGCAAGAGGGGCCACCAGATACTGAATGCGGCCAACGCTGAAGACGCAATTCAAATTGCCGAGCACGATCGCCCCAATATGATTCTCACTGACCTGGACCTGCCCACGTTCGACGCTTTGGTGGAACTGGTGCGTGCACATAAAGACCTCGGCAACCTGCCAATGGCCGTTATCGATATCGACATCAACGGACCAGAGCTTGAGCCATCATATGACGTGAAAATCCTGTCGGACTTCGATCAACTCGACTCTTTTATTCAGTCCTGCGCGAAGTGATCACCCATCCTGACACGAGAGTGGCGCGAGCGAATCAGCGCGAATCAAACAAGCACGAACAATTCATCAATCCAATCTAAGAAAATGTCCGCGACCGTACAGACCGGCGGAGTTGTAGTTAGTGCAGGGGAAGTTCAGGGAGTTCGTGCTTAGTGTAAAGAATCGAAAGACGGCGGTCCGGGCTTGCCCCTGCACCAATCGCACAGGTTTGGAGTTCCGCCTTCAGGCCGTGCAGTGAAATACCCGCCGTCTGAAGACGGAACTCCAAACAAAAAAGAACGGTTGCTCGGGAGATCTCTTAACTCCCGCCCGTTTTTTTCCGGGGATGCTTATCGTAGAAAATAATACTGACCACCAGCACGATGCCGGCAATCGCAGCCATCAGAAAAAAGATCATAGGCAGTCCGGGATAACCAAAAATGCGAAAAGCTGTCTCGACGCGCATCATTAACGCTGCGCCGACGATCAGAGCCGCCAGCACCAGGCCGAGCGCAATCCGGTTAGCAACTTTCTGTAGTCCATCCAGCACCACCCTTTCGTCGATCGCATCGACGCCGATCTTCAACTCGTTGTTTCCCACCGCATCGAGAATCTTGTTAACGCGGGTCGGCAGCCGCTCGACAAATTCCTTCAACTCGATAACGCGAGTTAAGACATTACCGGGCTCTATGCTCTTGATCATCTGCCGCGTGAGAATGCCGGTGGCTTCATCCCGAATTATCTCGTTGGGATCAAAGTCTGGGAACAGCGTGTAAACTACGCGGTCTAAATTCAGCAGCGCCTTCGCTATCAGGGTAAATTCCGATGGCAAACGGAACCAGCAGTCAGCCGAGATTCGGGTAATTTCCAGCGTCACATGACCCGCGTCGATCTGATCAAGGGTGGCGTTAGAGTGTTGCGCCACCAGATTAGCCACCCGACGTTCAAAGTCCCGCTTGTCAAAATTTGGTTTGGGCTCGCCCATCTTCATCGATACTTCAGCAGCCTCGTCACCGCGACCCTCACTAATCGCGAGTAACAGCCGCAAAAGGTTCTCCTGAAAAGATCCGCTGATGTGCCCGACCATTCCCAGATCGATGATCGCGATGCGGTCGTCATCAGTGATAAGAACATTCCCCGGATGCGGGTCCGCATGAAAAAATCCGTCGACTAGAATCTGTTTGAGATAGGCGCGAAACAGCTCTTCCGACAGCCCCGGCCCGTCCAACTCCATCAGTCGCAACGGACTCAACGTGGTTATCTTTTTGCCCGCGATGTAATCCATCGTGAGCACACGGGAAGTCGTGTAGTCTTCAATCGGCTCAGGGATAATTAGCCGCTCGAACTCGCGCAGGCTGCTGCGCAAGCGGCGCAGATTGCCGGCCTCGCTTTTGAAATCAAGCTCGCGCAGAAGGCTTTGGCGCAACTCACTGAGCATGTTGCCGAACTCGTAACGCTTCCCCATTTCCGTGTGCGCGTCGATGAATTCTGTAATCTCTTCCAAAGCCTCCAGGTCTTTGACGATTGTCTCGCGCACGCCAGGGCGCTGAACCTTGACCACCACCAGCCTTCCATCTCGCATCCGCGCACGATGCACCTGCGCCAAAGAAGCGGCCGCGGTCGGTTCCCGATCGAATTCAGCAAACAACTTCGAAATACGCCCGCCCAGCTCAGACGAAACAATCTGCTCAACTTCGTCAAATGAAAACGGTTCGATCTGATCCTGCAAACGACCGAGCGCCTCGAGATACGGCTCCGGCAAGAGGTCCCCGCGCGTGGACAAGAGCTGGCCTAATTTAATGAAGGTCGGGCCCAACTGCTCGAGGTCTGAAGCGAGTTCTTCCGCCTTCGGTTGGTCTGTCGTAGCAAGAGCATCGCCTGGCCCACCGATCAAATCCAAATCATTCTGTTGGACCAGATCTGAGCGGCCGTACTTGATCAGCAACGCCACAACGTCCTTGTAGCGTTTGATCCGTTCCGGTTTGAGTGATAGTGCCATTGGATTCGTTATCGGACCTTATTTATCTGGTCGGGGCCCTTCCGCAGAAGAATAGTTATTCCAGTTAGTATGACGACGCCGGCGGCAATAAATCCCAACCAGAACCAGCCGGTCAATTGAGCGGCGATTAGTCCCGACTCGCCGTGCGCCCGCGTTCGCTCGCGGTTCATCATGACGGCGGCGATCAGGCCGGCAAATGTGCTGAGCACGCCCAGCAGCTGCGGCCGGGCCGGACGCACGCGCAGCAAAACAAACACGATCACAGCGCACATCGACAGCGGGATCAACCAGAGCAGGGCGTCGTCTTGTCTGGCCAGGCCCAGTCCGCTAAGCGTGTCTTTCGCTCCGGCGCAGCTAACCTGCACCCAGGGCAAAAAGAAGCACACCAGCACAATGATCGTCGCACTAAGGTTGATTCGTCTTAGCATTTTGCAGCGCTCAACGCTCCTGCATTTGCACGTGCTGTGCTGCGAGGAATATTCAGTAAACACGGCGGTTGACCGGAATCGAGCGGGTTGCTGGCGTACACATTCGTGACAGGGGTGTATGAAAGACGCCATAGAATCCTTTGACCTCAGCGTCGCTTTTGGTATTTCGTTTCGAGTTATTTCGTGTGAGTTCGTGGATCGCTTTTTCTGTGGTCAAACTGAGACTCTCGTCACCTACATTCGCACAGAATAAGTTCTTTCTGATAGCATCTGCCGAAGTTTTTCTAATAAACGTTTTTCAATGGGACCCCAAATGAGCTCTGTCACAGAACGATCGCAGTCCACTGTCTCGACTGAAGAGATACGGAAGCAGTTTCCAGCTCTCGAGCGAATACACAACGGCTTTCCCGTCGCATATTTCGATGGCGCCGGCGGCACGCAAACGCCGCGCGTAGTCGTTGACGCGGTTTCGGACTATCTGGTGAATCACAACGCGAATACTCACTGGGAGTATCCCACCAGCCACGAAACCGACGCGATCATCGAACAGGCGCGTTATGCGTTTGCGGATTTTCTCAACGCCTCAGCGAATGAAATTGTGTTCGGTCCAAACACCACGACGATGATCTATCATCTGTCGCGCGCGCTGGGCCGTACACTGGGGCCTGGTGATGAAATAGTAATCACCGAACTCGAGCATCATGCCAACGTTGCGCCCTGGCAGGCGCTGGTGGCGGAACGGGGTTTGACCCTAAGAACAGCTCAGATGGATCCGGAAACCGGCCAGCTTGATTGGAATGACTTCGAGCGTCTGATTGGCAAGCGGACTAAGGTCGTATCGTTTGGTGCGGGATGCAACGCGTTGGGTACGGTGAATGATTATCGTCGCGCGGTTGAAATGGCTCATTCAGTCGGCGCGCTCGCTCTTATCGACGCGGTACACTACGCGCCTTACTTCCTTTGTGATGTGAAGGATACGAATTGCGATTTTCTCACTTGCTCGGCGTACAAGTTTTACGGACCGCACGTGAGCGTCTTCTACGGTAAGAAGGACTTGCTCGAGTCCGTCGACTTTCCCAAGTTGGAGCCGGCGCCCAACACCGCGCCCGAACGAGCGGAGATGGGGACCCAGAACCACGAAGGCATCGCCGGCGCTGCCGCCACTGTTGATTTCTATGCCTCGTTAGTACCGCAGGCTGCCAGCCTGCGCACCCGACGCCATCTGCTTCAAGCAGCCTTTGAAGGTTTACGCGCGCACAGCTCTGCTCAGGTCAGGCATCTATGGCGGGAACTTTCGAACATCAAAGGGGTACGACTGTATGGTCCGCCGCCTGAGGTTGTGCGCACCCCCACGGTTTCATTCGTCGTGGAACGAGTAGCTTCGACGTCAGCCGCACGGCGGCTTGCCGAGCGTGGGCTGTTTGCCTCGCACGGTGATTTCTATGCGGCGACCGTGATTGAGCGCCTGGGTCTGGCGCCCGAAGGCCTGGTGCGGGTCGGCTGTGCCTGCTATACCAGCGATGACGAAATTGAGAGATTGATTGACGCGGTGAAAGAGATTGCGAAAGGCTAAGCGGGTTAG
>JAWWPL010000122.1:0-7762 GCA_033850605.1 Blastocatellia bacterium
GTCTCGGGATAATTCCACTTGTTCAGGGCGAGTGCCGCGCTAGTGCGCCATACCGGAAACCTGCAGACGGACACCGCCGTGAGCTCAATACTTATGAAAACAACCGAAGAACACCTCATCCACGAGAAAATAGCGGTTCCGGAAGCGTCGCCAAGACTATCGCGCCCGCGTTTGCTCAAGCTACTGGCAGCGAATGTGGCGTGCTGCAACGCCACGATTGTTAACGGCCGAGCCGGAACCGGCAAAACCGCTTTGGCGGCGGATTTCGCGCGACAAGCGGCCCGTCCGGTCTGCTGGTACAAAGTAGACGCAGCCGACAGCGACCTGCGCATGTTCTGTGAATATCTCTCAACGGCTGTACGCGGGCAGCGATTTTCTATTGATCTCGAACGGTTGTTGCAAATCACGGAAACTGTCGAGAGCGATCGAGCTGAACTGCTGGCTGAGGCGTTTGTGTTTCAGTTAAGCGAGGGAAAATCAGAGCCGCTGCTAATCGTCATTGAAGATCTACACCTGGTCTACGACGCGGACTGGGTCGTTCCATTCTTCAGACGCCTGCTGCCATTGCTGCCTGCGGACGTGCATCTACTAATTACCTGTCGCAGCCTGCCGCCCGCTCCTTTGTGGCGTTTGCGATCAAAACAAATGCTGCGCGTGCTGGAAGAAGTTGAACTGGCCTTCAGTCTGGAGGAAGTTGTTGCGTTGTTCGGGACGTATGGACTGGGCCCAGAGCCGGCCCGGATAGCCTGGGACCAGACGAATGGCCGGGCGGCAGCGGTCGCTGAATTTGCCGCTACGCCGGGACGAGCGGGGCGGGCTTTTGCCGATAGCCTTCTGTCGCTGAAATGTTCGAGGTTCCCTTCGCTTGGCGGCCAGACTCCAGATTTTCAAACTTAGTCTTCAGATCTCGCGGGCTATGCCTGAGTTGATTCAATCCCTCCTTCGGTTGTCAGCGCGACCCGGCGCGCAATCCTCTCAAACTGTCTGGTTACCGATAGAACTGACGCTTTCCGCTGTGCTAATCTCCGCGCCAGTCAAAGATCTCCGCTGGGGAGAGCCATGGACAATCAGGAACGCCGAACGGGAGCCATGAACGCAGCATTGGCTAACGCGCCGGATTTTACCGGTAGGTTTTTTCTGCGAACCAAGCTTCTGCCGCCGCGCCCGGCCCCGGAAATTTTGGCGCGTCCGCGCCTGATCGCACGTTTGCAGGCAAACCTGGCATTGCCAATGACGTTGGTTACGGCCAACGCCGGCTCGGGAAAAACTACTTTGATCGCCGATTTTCTGCGCAAGCAGGAGCGGCCTTACGTCTGGTATCAACTGGATCACACGGACGCCGACCCGGCCGTCTTCATCGGTTATTTAGCGTATGGAATTCAACAGCGTGTCGCCGGCTTTGGTGAAGCAATGTTCGCGTTCCTGCAACAGGCGCACGAACTGGCACAGCAGCCCGAACGGGCCGCCGACGTACTCCTGAATGAAATTCTGGAGGGCGTCGAGGAACAGTTGATTCTAGTCCTGGACGATTATCATCACCTCGGTACAGAGACGCCGGTACACGCCGTTCTTGACCGACTGATCGCATATCTTCCCGATGTGATCCATGTAATCATTATCTCGCGCGACATTCCCCCGCTGACTCTGGCTCGACTTCGCTCCCAGGATTCGCTCTCGATCATCGATCGGGCTGATCTCCTTTTTACCGACGAAGAAACTCAGGAACTGTTTCGCAAGGTTTTCGGACTGGGCTTAACCGCGGAGCAATTGCGCGAGTACGGTGAGCGCACCCACGGCTGGATCACTGCCCTGCAACTCGTGCGTCAAGTGGCACAACGGCAAGCGTCCTCTGGAGCGCCCGACACGGCGCCGGATCCATTGGCGGTCCTGCATCAATCAGAACGCGATATTTTTGAGTATTTCGCCGAAGAGGTTTTCGCTGCGGAATCCCCGGAAACCCAGCAATATCTGATGCGGATTGCACTCCTCGATCGAATTGAAGCCGAAACCTGTGCCCGACTGTACCCGCAGATTATTTCTTCCGCGGTCTTGCCCTCGCTCGTCAGAGGTAACGTCTTTATGACTGTGGCCGGCGATGGCCCTGGCGAAGAGTATCGGCTGCATCCGCTGTTTCAGAGTTTTCTGCGGCGCCGTCTGCGGGCCGAGACTGGAGTTGCGGGCGTCGCCGCGGAACACGCTCGAAACGCTCAATATTTTCTCGAGCGGGGGGCTTGGGAACAGGCGGTGAGACACTTGCTCGAGGCGGAAGACTACGTGCGCGCCGCAGAGATCATCGCGGAACACGGAAGCAAATGGATTGCTTCGGGAAAACTTGGTTCTCTGGCTTCGCTTAGCGGGTCATTGCCTTCATCAGCGCTCGAAGCTCATCCGCGGGCTTTGTCCTACCGCGCCGAGGTCGCTCGTCTGCGCGGCGAATTCGAATCCGCGCAAAACCTGTTTCGCCGGGCGATCGCTTCACTTCGTGAACAGGCGGACCGTGAGGGCGAAGCTGAAGCACTGCATTCACTGGCTACGATTGCGCGCCGGCGCGGTGACTATCCGGCGGCCTTCGGGTATCTCGACCGCGCCGTGAATTTGACTGAACAAACGTCCGTCGTACGCATAAAGTGCGGCAATACCCGCGGGCTGTGTCTGGTTGCGCTGGGGGATTGGATCGCGGCTGAACAGGAGTTCCGTGTGGCTTTGCAATCTGCCGAAGAACAAAGCGACGAGCATCACATTCGGCTGATCACACACAACCTCGGACTGCCTGCGATGATGCGCGGCGATTTTGGCGAAGCTCTCCGCTGGCTGCGCCGCATGCTGCGCACTGATTCAGGAGAACCGCCTATCCCACAGGAAGCCTGGGCTCACCTGAACATCGCTCGTTGCCACCTCTATCGCGGAGAAATGGACGACTGTGAACAGCATCTCGATCACGCGCTCGAGCGTTGCCAGCTCTTCAATCTGGTAGGACAGCTGGGTGAAACATTCGAGGCTTATGGCAATCTTTATTGCGCGCGCCGGGACTTGGCTCGGGCCGCCGAGTTCTATGAGCGCGCAGCCAGATCATATGACGAAGCGGGAATCGATCTCGCCCGAGTTGAACTGCTCGAAGAGCAGGCCTTCCTGAGTTTGAGGGCGGGTGATGCGGCGCGTGCGCGCGGGCAAATCGATCGACTGGTGGAACGTCGGCCCGCCGACAAAAACGACATCGGCCACTTCACGGCTACCCTGGCGCGCGGTTTGATTTTATTGGCGCAGTCTGAATACGGCGAAGCTCGTAACGAACTAGATCCGGCGCTCGACTATTTCCACCGGCGGGGACTCTATTACTACGAAGCACAAGCGGGAATGGCACTCGCGATTTGTGACTTTGCCTCGTCGCGCGAGCCGCAGATGCTCGAACACTTGCGTCGCGTACTCGATCTAACTGCCCGCTACGACTATGACTACTGGCTGCGGCAAGAGATCGCGTCCCATCCGGCTTTATTCGCCTCTGAAGACGCGCGCGAACTGCTGCCCGCCGATTTAGTCGACCAGGTCGTAAGTGTTTCGGCTGCCGCACCTCCCCATCCTGGACCCTTAGCCACACCCGTAGCGGTTCTGACCAAGCCGCTGGTCGATCTGACCATCAAAATGCTGGGACCAGTCGAAATTGTCCGTGATGTAGCGCGGCCGTTCGCTGCCGATGCCTGGACTACGCGACGCGCGCGCGACATTCTGTGCTTCATCGCTTCGCGCAGCCACCATCGCACGCCTAAAGAGACCATCATCGACACGTTTTGGCGTGAAACCGATATCAAAAGCATAGAAAAGAATTTTCACCCCACGATGTCCCACATTCGCAAAGCCCTAAACAGCAATCAACCGCTGAAGCAGAATTTTCTCGTCTATCGCGACGGCGACTACCAACTCAACCCTGAGTTCTCTTACCAGATCGACACCGAAGAATTCGATCGGCTGATTGCCGACGGCGAGACCGCGCGGCGCGAGCGCGACTTTGACCGCTGCATTGGTTGTTACGAAGGGGCGGTCGCCGTTTACCGCGGTGAATTCATGCAGGGCAGCTATGAAGATTGGGTCGAGGAGCAACGTTCCTATTATCGCGAGCAATATCTGCGCATGCTTGAAGCCCTGGCTGGAGTGGCGGAAAAGAAATCGGACTGGTCGCGCTCGATGGATCTGGCTCAGAGGATTCTGCACGAAGATCCATTTCGGGAAGACATTCACTGCATGGTCATGAGATCTCAGGCAGCGATGGGCAACCGGGTAGCGGTGAAGGAGCAATACGAAACATTGCGCGGGCTCTTGCAGAAGGAACTAGGTGTCGAGCCTGCAATGCAAACTCAAAAGGCCTATCGCGATCTGTTAGGAAGTTGATGATTGGTAGCAGGCTACTGCCTGATAAAAAAGATCGCGAGCCACGGCTGTCGCTAAACAAGAGTAAACGCAGCGGGTTACCAAGAACCCAAATGCAAGCTGAACGCAACAAACACCTCCGACTCAGTGCTTTAGAATTCGCTCGCTATCTCGGTTGGTTTTGACAATTATCTCTCGCTGAATTCGCAGCTAACAAGCTACTGTCTTGACCCGACCGTGGCGATGGCTTGTGCTTGATGATTCGCAGACTCTACAAAAATTCTCGCCGCTCAATCGCGCTCGCGCTGGTAGTCCTAATGAACTCTATTCCGGCTATGGCCGGTTTGACTATCATTGGGTCGAACGGCATTACTGCCAGCGGCGCTGATAGCGTCGATTATTACGGCACCAATGGGATTACCGTAAGCGGCGCCGACGGCATTCTCGCCTTTCGACCTAACGGCATAACTGCAAGCGGAGCCGACGGCATTACGGCCTCGGGCGCGGATGGCATCACCGCCAGCGGCGCTGACGGCATCACGGCGTCCGGCGCTGATTCGACGACTATCGCTCGTGCCGACGGCATAACGGCGAGCGGCGCTGACGGCATCACAATCAGCGGCGCTGACGGCAGCACCTATCGCGCCGACTCAGTAATCATCAGAAACCCAACCGGTATCACCGCCAGCGGCGCCGACAATGTCATTGCCACCGGAACCAACGGCATCACGGCCAGCGGCGCCGACACTCGCGCTATCAATCACGCGGACGGCATTACCGCGAGCGGCGCTGACAACACTTTGACTGTAAATGGAGCCGATGGCATTACGGCGGGCGGGGCTGACGGAATCGTGTTCGCAATCGCACCGAACGCGGTGACCATTCGCGGCGTAAGCGGAATCACCGCCAGTGGCGCCGATGGAATTACAATTAGCGGTGCGGACAATTTTGTGCAAACCGGCGTCAATGCAATTATTGCCGCACTTTATGGTGCTGAGACTCAGACAGGTTTGCAGAGCGTCGATCCGGAACTAGCCGTTTTGCTTAATCGACTAACCGACGACAGCAACATCGACGCAGTAATCATCTATCACAACCTGCCCACTGACGCGGACATCGCCGACCTGCAAACCATAGGCGTTTTGGGCGGCACCCGTTATCGCGCGTTGCCGATGATCTCGGTGACAACAACCAAGCGCCAGATCGCGGCGATCTCGCACTTGCCGTCAGTGCGTTCGCTTTATAGCAATCGGACATTCCAATGGAACCTTGCGCCCGCCTCGCGAAACCTGACCGGCGTGGAACGCGTGCGGCGCAATACTGATCTGACCAGGTCGAACAAAGGTTTGCCGATCAGTGGGCGCGGCGTCACTGTGGCGGTGCTGGATACAGGCGTTGACGGAACCCACGCGGATTTGTCAGGTCGCGTAGTACAAAACCTTAAACTCGCCGATACACAGAGTCTGGGAGTCGGATTCAACTATCCAGTAGCGGCGCCCAGCCTGGCGAACACCGACCAGGCCTATGGCCATGGCACCTTCGTCGCCGGTGTGATCGCCGGCAATGGGCAACAATCCGGCGGCAAGTACGCCGGGGTCGCACCTAATGCAAATATTTTGGGCTTGAGCGCCGGCGACGCGAGTCTAATATTTATCCTTTCGGGTCTTGATTACCTGCTAACAAATGGCCCCGCCTTCAACGTACGCGTCGTCAATTGCAGCTTCTCGGCCAGTACGGTGTTCGATGTCAATGACCCGGTGAACATTGCCACCAGGATGTTGACCGACAACGGGGTGAACGTGGTTTTCTCGGCGGGAAACACGGGGTCCGGATCAGATTCGCTGAACCCTTACTCGGTCGCGCCGTGGGTAATCAGCACCGGCGCAACAGACGATCAAGGGCACTTGGCCTCGTTTTCTTCACGCGGCGAATTTGGCAGTCCGCTATTTCGTCCAACCCTGGTAGCGCCGGGTGTGAACACAGTTAGTCTGCGCGCTTCCACTTTAGCCGCGGTCACAACAGTGGATGGGCTTGCGGCTAACGACAAGCAACTGGACCCAACTGAAGTCCCGTACTACACGACCGGAAATGGAACCAGCTTCTCTGCGCCGCAGGTTGCCGGTGTGATTGCGTTGATGCTGGAAGCTAATCCGAGCCTGACTCCGGCGCAGGTTCGCGACATTCTGCAAAGAACAGCGACTCCCTTACCGCCCTATTATGAGTACGAAGTCGGCGCCGGTATGTTGAATGCGCCAGCCGCCGTATTGGAAGCGGCCTTTCCGCAGAGACGTTTTGGCCAATGGCGCGGGATGGCTTATCAGGGTCAGGTTCAGTTCATCAACAGCGCGCCGCAGGTCTTCACTGGCGCCGTCGGGCCGGGGTCTGCTAACGATTCAGCGATCAGTATCGCTCCCGGGGTACTGCGTGCTTCAGTACAAATTGCCTGGGGCGGCTTGTTAAGCGCGAACACTCTGGCTTTGACGCTGCTCGATAGTCAGGGCGTCAGCCGGCCTACCGCGAATGCGGGAAATTCTCCGGGACTAACCGGGCGGCGCCAGCGCAGCGTGGTCGACTTGCCGGCGGCCGGCGCCTGGAAGGCACGAGTACAACAGACGTTCGGTCCCCTGGGAGCAGCGCCCTCAACTGGCGGGAATGTGGATTTGACGAGTTACAACGGTTCGCAAGCCTATACCGGAACCATTCAGACGATTAGTGCCCGTTACTCGCCGATGTCCGATATCAGTGGACTTGACCCAGCATCCCTCTCTGAGATCTATCAAAACTTCCGCGGTCTGGTGATGGCGCCGGTTGGTTCGCGCTTTCGACCTGGTTTTGGCATCACGCGCGCGGATCTGGCAACCGCACTCGTGCTCGGTGCGCGCGTGCCCCAGTACCTGCCGGGACAGTCGAGTTATACAGACGTCCGCGACAAAGCCACGATGCTATTTGTCGAGAGCGCCCAGGCGGCGCCCAACGGATCGTTGTTCCCGGGCACAAATGCGGGCGGGGCATTCCTTCCTGATGGTGGAGTGGATCGACTCACTGCCGCGGTAGCGTTGGTTCGCGCCGCCGGCTTGCGCCAGCCGGCGGAATCGGGAAGCTATACCCTTACTTACCTTGATGCTTCATCAATTCCAGCCTCGCTGAGGGGTTATGTCGCGATAGCGGTCCAGAATGGACTGATAAAGACAAGTGGTTCCACCTTCAATCCGCAGGGATCGTTCACGCGTTTAGATCTTTCCCACGCAATGGCGCGCCTGGCCACACTCGCATCGCAGTAAGTAGCACGGGCTGCCAGCCCGTGTTTCCCAGAATATCCAACAAAGGCAAATTTTTATCTGGCCGGCAGATGTCCGTAATAGAGTACGGTTTCGTAGGCAAAGACGACTTTGCCGTCCTG
>JAWWPL010000133.1:0-4558 GCA_033850605.1 Blastocatellia bacterium
GCGGTGTCGAATCCGAACGTAAAATCAGTGCCCCAGACATCGTTGTCGATTGTTTTGGGGACTCCGACCAATTGCAGATGATGATCACGGTACAGCTCGAGGGCGGCCGAAAGAGTTCCTTCGCCGCCAACCACAATCAGACCGGCCAGGCCGTGGGTCGTCCAATTCTCGATTAAACGGGGAATGCTCTGCGGGTCTTTTACCGGATTGTATCGTGAGGTGCCGAGGATTGTGCCGCCGCGCGGGAGTATGCCGGTGACCGAGGCACGGTTCAACTCGATAAAATCGTTTTCGACCAGACCTTTCCAGCCACTGCGAAAGCCGAGAACCTCAACCTCGTCTGCGTTCGCACGCCTGACGATGGCGCGAATCGCGGCATTCAGTCCCGGACAATCGCCGCCTCCCGTTAAGACACCGACTCGCATCATCTAGAAAATTCGTCGACTCCTTTGCTTCAGATACCATTGCGTAGTTTAAGATAATTGCGCCCCGGGCCGTTGGTGTCAAACCACGACAGGTAAACTTTTTGTTACGACAAGAATGTCAGACGATAAAGAACCATTGATTCTGGCGATTGAGACGGCCACTCGCGCAGGCAGCGTGGCGCTGGCCCGAGGCTCGGCAATCCTGGTCGCGGCATCCGGAGACGCGTCGGCTTCGCATTCAACTGACTTAATTGAGTCAATCGAGGGCGTCCTGCAAACGGCCGGAATAGTGTTGCGCGATGTTGATTTGTTTGCGGCAGCGGTGGGGCCCGGCAGCTTTACCGGATTGCGTATTGGTCTGGCAACTACAAAATCTTTCGCGACGTGCATGGGGAAGCATTGCGCCGGCGTTTCTACTCTGGCCGCGGTCGCGTACGCTGCAGGTCCTTCGGCGCACACGCTAGCGCTTTTGCCGGCTGGCCGCGGGGAGCTCTTCGCCCAATCGTTTGCGGTTGACCACGGGAAGGTGAGGGAACTGGACTCCGCAGCGCATCTTACGCCGAAAAACATTTTGGAAGCATACGGGAAGACTCCCGAGCTTAGGTGGGCGGGCGAGGGCGCGTATCAACAGGCTGAGACTTTGCGAGAATGGGCAAAAACGAATGAAATACCGTTTGTCGATTCGGGCGCGGGCCGCAGAGGCTGGAGTCTTGCTCCTCAGGTCGATCAGCTGGCAAGTTCAATTGCCGCATTGGCGCTCAATGCGTACCGCAACGGAACCACGGTAAGCCCTGACGATCTGCGGGCCGTTTATGTCAGGGCGTCTGACGCTGAGATTAACGAGAAATGGCAACGAGAGAAGTAATTAGCACCGGCTTAGGTCTTTCCATCGGGCGAATGACTGAGCATGATCTGCTCGAGGTTGTAGAGCTCGAGGAGACTACCGGTCTGAGTGTTTGGGGTTGGGACGCCTATTATAAGGAGTTGCAATCGCCTGAAGACGTGATCATGCTGGTGGCCACAAACGCAATGGCTAATTCAATCCCAGGTCGGAAGGTGGCCGGTTTCATTATCTCGCGATTGGTGGCGGGTGAACTTCACATCAATAATGTGGCGGTGAGACCAGAGGTTCGCCGGCGCGGTGTTGGCGCAAAACTTTTGGCCGCGGTACTGAGTGACGGCCGTAGTCAGGGAGCCCGTCTGGCGTTCCTGGAGGTGCGGGCCGGAAATGAGGCCGCGCAGGGGCTCTATCGGAGGTGTGGGTTTCAAGTAGCGGGACGGCGGAAGGGCTATTATGCTCAGCCGGTTGAAGACGCCCTCCTGATGTCCCTTTCACTCGAACCCCAGCCTTGATCTGCGGACACTGAATGGGCTAACATTTCGGCCATGACGAATTGCCCCTGGCTGTTCTCACCTGCAAGCACTTTCTTTCCAACGAAACCAATCGAGAGGAGAATACTGATATGGAAATGACTAAGGCGGAGAGCGTGAAAGACGAGCTAATGACGAACAACTCTGAGTTTCGCGAGTTAGTCCGCGAACACGGTCGTTACGAAGAACGTTTGAGCGAACTGTCCGCACTGACATATCCGAGCGATGAAGAGCAGTTGGAAGAGGTTACACTGAAGAAGAAGAAGCTTGCCCTTAAAGATCAAATGTATACCCTGATGCTCCAGCACGAGAAGACCGCCGGCACGGAGCACTAATTTCTGATACCTCTGGGCGAACCTGCCCGGTTGGTCTAATTTCAACTTTAACGGGGACGACAGGGCCGCTGTTGCTCCCCGTTTGTTCTTTACAGCCACGTTTCCGAAACTATGGTTCGCGACGGAATTCCATATGTCTTGATACCCCTGGTCCTGGCCCTGGCGCCGGTTATCCTGGGTTACTGGCCTTTGGCAATCCCTTTTGTGGTGGTAGCTGCCTTCATGGCTTATTTTTTCCGGGACCCCCACCGCGACGTCCCAACAGAACCAGGTATAATTGTGGCGCCCGCTGACGGGCTGGTGACGATTGTCAGACTGGCCGACGGTGGCGAGAATCTTGAATCGCTGATCAGCATCTTTCTCTCGCCCCTGGACGTGCATATTAACCGTTCGCCTATTGGCGGGTTAATCACTAACATCAGCTACAAAAAGGGCAAGTACTTGATGGCCACCAAGGAAGCGTCCCGCTTGTTGAATGAGCAGAATACCTTGACAATTCAGGGTGATGGGTTGACTGTGAGGTGCACTCAAATTGCCGGGATCCTGGCTCGCCGAATAGTTTGTTGGAAGCACGAGGGCGAGGGAGTAAAATGCGGAGAGCGTTTCGGCATGATAAAGTTTAGCTCACGAACAGATGTTTTGCTGCCGCCTCACGTCGAGGTGCTTGTTCGTAAAGGCATGCGAGTGCGCGGTGGTGTTACCATAATAGGACGAACCAAACGATGAGTACTCCCCATCTACGATCGAGCACGCGCTTTGGCCCCTCGCCGGCGCCTTCAGGCCACAAGGGTCTGAAGAAAGGCGTGTACCTGGTCCCGTCGTTCTTTACCGCGATGAACATTCTCGCGGGTTTCTATTCGTTAATGGCGACGATGAGCGGGTTTCACCTGGTGGGAATTGGTCAGATAGCAGCGGCGAAACAGCGGTTTGACTATGCCGCAATAGCTATCGGCTGGGCTTTTGTCTGCGACTGTCTGGATGGTCGGATCGCGCGCATGACTAAGAGCACGACCGAAATCGGAATCCAACTGGATTCGCTCGCGGACATCGTGTCCTTTGGTCTGGCGCCGGCGATTCTCGCTTATGCGTGGGGCTATGGAACGGCCTTGCAGGATTGGGGCAACGCGGGTCAACTGGCGTGGTTCATCTCATTCATGTTTGTAATCTGCGGCGGCTTTCGCCTGGCCAGGTTCAACGTTCAGGCTTCGCGCCCGCGTCCCCTCGCCGAGGGAACGCCAAAGGTGGACAAGAAAAGCTTCGTCGGCTTGCCGATTCCGGTAGCCGGTTGCCTGGTAGCCGCCATCATTCACTTTGCGCCCACCCCAATCAAGTATGCGCCTCATCGCTCGGAAGTTCTGGCAATTCTGATGATGGTGCTGATGGGATTTCTGAGTCTGCTAATGGTCAGCACTCTGCGCTTCACCAGCTTCAAGTCCGTAGGCACTGGCCGGCGGAACGCCCGTCTGGTAATCGCGATGATTGCACTAGTCGGTTTGATCTATCTTTATTCGCAATGGGTCCTGCTGCTCCTGGTCATTGCTTATGTAGTGCATGGCCTCCTTTCGCGTGGCTTCACCTCACTGGGCCGGCGCTCGGCCGAAAAACAATCGGCAGAAATGCGCGAAGCCTGAAAACCTCTCCTTCCGCTCTAACCAAAACAATCTGTTATTTAGTTGCTTGCTGCGGCGCGGCAAACGCCAGTAGTCCGTGTGACGTAGCAATCAGGATCATGTTCTCAATCGCGACGGGGGCAGCAGTGCTGCTGTTTTCTTCACCCAGCGAGAGCGTGTTCACGGGCTTTCCATCGTGAAGGCTAAGAACGATTGCGCTGTCCGTCGAGAGCGGGTTAAAGAGAGCTCCATCGGATGTGGTGACCGGTCTGGCCGGGATTCGTCCGGGGAGTTGACGGCGCCAGATCAGGGCGCCTTTATGGAGTGTCAGTAGGTAAGCGAAATTGTCCAGGGACGCAGCGAGCAAACCGTTGCTAACTACCGTCACCGCTTGCACGGCTGCGCCGGTGCGGCGACGCCAAAGAAGTTGGGCGCGCAGTTCACTGAAGGCGTAAATATATCCGTCACCTGAACCAAAATAAATTATGCCATCCGCAACGGCGATAGGGCCCTGAATAGCGCCATGAGTACGGTACTGCCAAACCACGCGTCCCGTTGACTGTTCCAGCGCGAATAGATTGCCGCTGTCGCTGCCGAAATAAACCAACTTGCCTGAAAGTCGTGGCTCGCTTGAAAATCCTTCGGCGTATTGATTGATCCAAAGCGTCAGTCCGGTGTGCTTGTCAAACGCGTAAATCCTTCCATCGCTACCGCCGGCAAACAAGGCATTTTCACCGGCCGAAAGAGTGCCGCCGAGTGGGCCGGGCAGTGTTCTCATCCACAGAGTCACTCCCGTCGTCTTACTTAAAGCGCGCAA